>JANLSD010000313.1:0-9195 GCA_031362245.1 Acaryochloridaceae cyanobacterium OTE_25_metabat_464
AGAGAATTGCGTCTTTCCAACTGGTTCGATGGCGTTGGCGGATCCACAGTACCCGCAGCAAGATATCCGCTGCGAAGAGGCTAACAAAGCCAAGGTCGATTATCCAAAAGCGATCAACAAAATCTCCACTTTCGTCGATGGGACGAAAGTAGTTTGCCGCCATAAGGGGCCGAAAGTCTTTATTGAAAAAGGCGAGTTCTGCCCGCCAGTTCTGTTCGTTGAGGTGCTGAAGGCTCCAAAAGGCTCGAAATGATTCTTTGGCAGACTTGTTTCCCATGTGCTGCCGCATTCGATTTTTGAGCTTTTCGAGATTCCCCGATTTATTCGCCACCCGAAAGGGATCTTCTTGGATCATGCTGACGCTGCGATCATTGAGATCCTTGAGCGATTGGCTGACTTGGGAGCTGTTGATGCCTTGTTGGGAAATCGCCGTTTCCAGCCCATCCACTTCTTTCAGGTATTGATCCGTATCGCGGTAGGGTTCTATGCCTTTGACCCAGTCATAGCGCTGGGTGAGCTGGGGCAAGTAGCGAAAATATAAATCCCGAAACCGAATGTAGCTGATGTCAAAGAGCACCAACCCCAGGTTTGCCAGCGCAATCAATGCAATCAGCGCCTCCAGCTTTTTGAGCCATTGATTGGAGATAGGGGCAGATTTTCGACGAAGGGCGATGGGTGGGGACATGGGGTTCAGAGATCCTGACGAGAGGGTATCTAGGACACGGTCTCTAGGAGGGTTTGGAGGCGCGTGCGAAATTCTCCTTTGGGATGACCGCCTTTGACTTCGCCTACAATTTTGAATTCGCCTTCGGGATCTTCGCACAGCAGATAGGTGGGCCAACCCATTTCTGCTTTGTCGGGGTACTGGGTGAGCAGCACTTTGCGATATTTACGATAGGTGACGGTGTCCTGCATTTTGACGCTGACAAAGTCGAGTCCTAGTTCGGTGGCGACTTTTTCATCGTAGAAGGCCATTTTGTGGCAGATGCCGCAGTCTTCGGAGGAAAATTTAATGAGGGATAATGTCATAGGACTAAGGGTACACGCCTAGGGTTACGTGCCATAGGTTATGCATCTAATGGCTCGTTCTCATGCTAGCAGCTCACCTTTGCGCATTTTTGCCCCTTTACAGCGACTTTGATTAAGACTTATCAGCTTTGGCAAGCTAAAGTAGATCTATGAGTGATGCCCAGAAAATTATTACAGACAATCGCCAAGCCCGTTTCCTCTACGAGATTTTAGAGACCTATGAAGCGGGAATTGAGCTGACGGGGACTGAGGTGAAGTCTCTGAGAGCGGGAAAGGTAAACCTCAAGGATGGGTTTGTCCGCATTCGTGGTGGTGAAGCCTATCTACTGAATGTTCATATCTCGCCCCAAAATACGGTTGGTCAGTTTTTCAATCATGAGCCGATGCGTAATCGCAAGCTGTTGCTCCACGATAAGGAGATTCGCAAGCTCATTGGTCAGACGGAGCAGCAGGGGTTAACGGTGATTCCGCTGAAGCTTTATTTTAAGCGCGGCTGGGTGAAGGTGGCGATCGCCTTGGCCCGTGGTAAAAAGGTACACGATAAGCGCGATTCTCTGAAGGCAAAGCAGGATAAGCGCGATGTGGAACGCTTTATGAAAACCCGCGATCGAGATTAGCCTCTAGCAGGAGGTTAGGGTTGAGCTGATTAGGCATTATTTCAATCGTTGCAAGGGTTTTAGCCGTTTTAGCGCCTCAGATTGGCTTGGTTTAATAAGCGTGATTGATTAACACCACTGCCCCCAGAATCTTGGATTCTGGGGGCAGTGGTGTTTTTGAGAATGCGATCGCTACTCTGGAAACAAGCGATCCAAAATGCGTCTATTTTCCGTTTGCAGCCCGCGAACCTCTGATTGCATCTCATCAATCCGCGCAATCACAAGGTCAACATTTTGATTTGTCCGAATCTGAGCTTGACTCAGGATTAGCATTGATTCAGCCAGCTCGGTGAATCGATTGGTGTTCTCTGCTGCTACAGCAGCCGTTTGGTCTAGGCGTTGCCCCAAATCGTCTAAGCGTTGTCCTAGAGCATCTAGGCGGTTCCCAAAGACATCAAGCGTAGCCTCAATGCGGTCAAGACGGTCTGGTTGGGCTTGGGTCATATATTTTCCTCCACGTTCATTATGCCCATTCTGGGGGCAGCCTACAAAGCCGCCTGTCATGGCCCGAAACTAGTTTCAATCCCTATAAGGGTTTCAGCCGTTTTAGCGCTCGACTGAGCGAGGGCATAGCACGAGTGCTATCCGTTTCAATCCCTATAAGGGTTTTAGCCGTTTTAGCGCAAAACAACGCTACGCCCTCGCTGAAGAAATTTTCGTTTCAATCCCTATAAGGGTTTCAGCCGTTTTAGCGCTAGGCTTCTCAATATGAATCGCCCAACCTTCCTGATGTTTCAATCCCTATAAGGGTTTCAGCCGTTTTAGCGCGGGAAAATCTATAAAAAAACAGCGGCAACCTTCCTGATGTTTCAATCCCTATAAGGGTTTCAGCCGTTTTAGCGCCTTGGGTGCGGCTTGTTTTTAGGCTGGCCTCAAAGTTTCAATCCCTATAAGGGTTTCAGCCGTTTTAGCGCTACGCATGGGACTCCCTGCGATAGGACCTGTATTGTTTCAATCCCTATAAGGGTTTCAGCCGTTTTAGCGCACGGTTTGCAGGATGTCGAGGGTCATGGCTTTGGCGTTTCAATCCCTATAAGGGTTTCAGCCGTTTTAGCGCCGCCCATATCCCCCGCTTCGTCTGGCGCATTCTGGTTTCAATCCCTATAAGGGTTTCAGCCGTTTTAGCGCGAAGCAGCCCGAACCCGTGCCGATGAGCGCCGTAGTTTCAATCCCTATAAGGGTTTCAGCCGTTTTAGCGCGCACGTTAACAAGTTTGAGGAAGCGGAGGTCGTTGCGTTTCAATCCCTATAAGGGTTTCAGCCGTTTTAGCGCATGGTCGCCTGGATGGTATTCATACATCCAGTACGCGTTTCAATCCCTACAAGGGTTTCAGCCGTTTTAGCGCGCATCCTCATCAAAACGCAAACGAGAGATCGGCGGGTTTCAATCCCTATAAGGGTTTCAGCCGTTTTAGCGCTGTGTGCTTTTATCCAGCACTGGCACAGTTTTAGAGTTTCAATCCCTATAAGGGTTTCAGCCGTTTTAGCGCAGCGGGTGCATGAAAGCCTTGATATATTTAGTTTTCAAGGTGCACTTGCGCGGGCTACAACGATTATACTCTTTCATCAAAAACCATTCCCAAAACTGCAAACCATCAAAAAGCCCAAAACCGACCTATAGCAAACCTTTTCAGCCTTGCGCGAAACCCAAAAAAAGCGATCGCCATCCAAAGCCTTACCCATCAATCGCCATAGCCATCCAACGCAGCCTCAGCCCAAAAACACCCCCATACCCGCGCACTACACAAAGAAAATCGAATCATCCCGAACCTGCTCACCCCCAATCCGCTCAACCTTATCTTTACAACAAGCACAAAGAAAATAAAACCGGATACTGTCTTGGTCAGGCTTGATGAGCTTACTGAGCCGAAGACGCAGTCTCGCATATTGCGTCTCAGTTAGATCGCACTCGAATACACTAAACTGCATCCACTGCCCATAAGACTTCAAAATCTTATGAATCTTAGTGCGTCGCTTATCTTCAGAAATATCGTAAGTGATGACAACATTCATAATCGCAACTGCTTACTTCAAAATCAGTGGCGGATACTTCTCAATCTCACCCATCAAAAACTTCGCCAAAAACCTGGCCTGAATTTCAAAAGACTCCTGATACGTGCATTGATTCCCCATCACCGGATGCTTAAACTTAGACTGCTTTTTTTGCTCATACAGCCGCAGAAAAGCCCGTAGCCCCTCAGAACTCAACGATACAGCCCCACTCAACGGCTCCGTCACAAAATCATCAACGCATAGCGTCTTACGATTCAGCGCACTCAACACGATCGCATCCACCACCAAAGGCCGAAACTCCTCCATCAAATCCAGTGCCAGCGAAGGACGACCATAGCGTTGCACATGCAGATAACCCAGATATGGGTCAAACCCCACCAAATTAATCGCACTCTGGATATCATGGCGCAACAGCGAATACCCCAAACTCAGCAACGCATTCACCGGATCCGTCGGCGGTCGTCTATGTCGGGCCTCAAACCTAAACCCCTCAGCCTTAATCAGCCGATCAAAACAACCAAAATAGGCCGCACTTCCACTTCCCTCCAGCCCTCGGAGTGAGTCAATATTGTGAGTTTGGTCGAGAGGGGCGATCGCCTGTTCAATGCGCGTAATTTTGTCAGACAAATCCAACCCCACAATCTCCCGTTGCCCCCGCAGCAGACCATTACGATAATTCTTCAGCTTGCCCCGAATAAACCCGCGCACCACGTGAAGTGCCTGCTCCGTAGAACCCGCCGCCTTCCATTGCGCCGACCTTACAAAAATATTTTTAGACAACTCCGGCTCCAGCCGCCCCAAATAGCGCCCCGTCCAAGTCAAAAAACTTAGCGGAATCTTGCGCTCCAATAACTCAATCACCACCGCCGGAGAAACCGTCGCCCTACCCAGAATCACCACCCCATCCACCTTAATCATCGGCACATCCAACAGCACTTGCTTATTGGCCTTTACACTCAAACGCTCATCCGTCTTACCAATAAACGCATCATTTTCTGTAACATAAACCGTCCCCATATTTAACCTTCTCGATATTGACTAACCTTCAACGCCGCCTTCGGCATACATTGCTGATACAGGCTACAACCCTTACAGCGCACAGAATAAACAGCAGGTGGCATCCGTCCCGTTTCCAAGATTGTCGTGACTGCTCGGATAGTGGCGATCGTCTCCTGCCTCAGCGCCTCCGTAATCTCAACAGCCTGCCGTTGGTGTGACAAAGCATAATAGACATAGCCCAGAGATATTGTTGTACCCAGCATCTCCTCCAAACACAGCGCCTGAGCACACACCTGAAGCGCATCGTTGTCATACTCACCTTTGTGACCGCGCTTATATTCAATCGGGTACCACTGCCCATCCATCTCCTCAATCAAGTCAGACTTCCCAATCAATCGATACCGCTCCGACTTCAACCAAATTGCCCTCACTTGCAACGTCTCCTCACGATTCCCTTCTCCTACCGTATGCACTCGCTCATGCAAACGCGTTCCATCCACCGTATATTGATTGTCCTGAAACTCCTGCGCACAAAACATCCGCCAGCAACGATGTGGACAGTAAGAGAATTGGTTTAGGGCGGCGATCGCAATATAATCATCCATAGCGTCGCACCATTCCCATCCCCATTGGTGTTTTGCGTCCTACTCCGGCGTATAGCGCAAAATCTGCCAGTGCATTAACCTGCTTAATTGAGACAGGATCAATGTCGCCCAAAACCTTATAGTGAATAGCCCCTACACAACCCGCACATTTCCCCTCAGGGCTAGTCACAACCTCAGTACGGATATCAAAAAAACTAGGAAAAATAGGCTCAGTCAAAGTTTCAGGGAGCAAAATATCGCTATAGCGATTCCAGCGCTTTAGTAGGCTATTGAAAATACACTCTCGCGTGGGGAGTGCAGAATCATACTTTCCCTGACGGAACGTTGCAGGCGTCCCAAACCTAAAGGAAATCTGGCGATTGGTCTCTGAAGCCTGCTCATAAAGCTGAGCATAGGAACAAAAATTAGCCCAAGGCTGGTTGGGTTGAGGTGTACCCAGAATGCTAGCCACCTGCAAATCCGCAGGGCCAAGATGCCAAGACTTGGATGGATTAAGGTTTAGCCATAATTTGCTCAGATCACTAAATAAGGCATCATCCAACAATGAAATTCTCCACCAACAGGGTTTACCTGCTGGAATGGCCTGCCGATGCTCCCACTGTAATTCAGCGTTTTGCTTTAGAGAAACTTGCAAAGGGCTGAGGGTAAAGGCTTTTTCAGTCTTCTGGGCATGGAGGCGATCGCCCAATTCTTGATCAACTGAACTGACCAGCGTTAGAAATAGTGCATGTAAATGTTTGCCCGTTAGATATCCGTGAGGAATGGGCGATATAGGCGAAAGATTAAGGACTAAACTATGAGGCATAGTGGATGCGAAGTAAAGAACAATGCAGATTGATAACTTTAAGGAAGCACAGGCCCTGACAGCTCAGTTAGAAAAGACCCTGCCGTTCCAGGTTCGTCCAGGCAAAGAGTTTCTTAAGATGATGCGCGATCGCGGGGAAACCGTTAGCGACAAGACTGATATTAAGGTGAGTTCTGTCGTGTATACAGGGGATATGGGCGGCATTAACTGTACGCTGGAATCCAGCTCTGATGGCACTTTGAACGAAGTATTCGTTGTTTCGATCACCCATCTCGTCATTGACCCGGAGCATCCGCTAGCGAAAGAGGTAAATGCCTACCAGCAAAAGCGTATTCGAGGGTTGAAGCTGCAAGATCAAGTCGGATTTGCGGCTGAATTTTTAGGTAAAAGACCTGTCTCAAAGAAGAAAACACGAGGTCGAGGATTTGACGAGTTATGAGTCCAGCCAACTTCTCGCACCAATGGTGCAAGTTTTTCGTTTAGGGCATAGTTTAGTTCAGTAGTGCTTGAACTAGAATTCTCATCAAGGGATCGAGATCTTCAGGGACACGATAGCTATCTAAACCTTGCTGAATATGTTTAGATTCTCGATGCAACACTCCAAACTCCCAAACCTTGCCTGTGGTAACAGCACCTAATAAGGTGGCCTGTTCTGGTGTGCGTTCCCATTGATCTAAGGCAACCATTTCAGCCACCAGTTGAGTAAACCCATAGTCTAAGTCTTGGCGTTTGGCTTCAATAACAAGCAGATCGGTTTTGCTTTTCAGGAGATAATCGAAATATCCCTGTAGTTGCTCGGAAACTTTTATTGGATATTCAATCCGTAACTCTGCTTTGGTATAGTGGACTACTTCTGTGAGGACTGGGGCAATGAGGATTTCTCGTCGGGAGGCTTCACTCGCAAGGTCAACATAGGGCAGTATTTCTTCAATCCGTAGGCGCAGGTCTGAAAGTCGATCTAGCTCGTCTTGGTATTGCGGCAGAGATAGGCGATCGCGTTTGAAGGTATAGCCAAATTCGTTGGCTAGATCGTCAGCAGCAATCTTAAGATCGAAAATTTTGCTGAAGGTGTAGGGTTGCTGAGGGGTGAGGATGCTGGACATGGTGTTCTTTAGGTGGGTGGATATTAAAAGGCGATTGCCTTGATTAGTCTTTCTCTAAGGTATCGAGGTAGGTCTGAATGGCTCTAACATATTGGGGATACTGACTGAGAGCTTTTTGGAGGGCGTTATAAACTTGCACCGGATTAATCTCATCGTATTCATGGGCAAGAACGTTACGGAAACTGCCCGATGGCGCTAGCTGATTAGCAAGTGCGGTTGGAATAAAACCGTTTTCACCGATTAGGATGAAGGATTCAAAGTTTTTGAAGGATTCGGCATCTATCGGTCTGAGACCTGCTCCACGCTTTAGTAACGTTTTGTTGATGCTGAGAGCGGAGTCGATAATGGTCTCAAGAAGTCGTTCAATTGCGGCTTGTTTAAGGTCATCTTGCAAATAGTCTTCAAGCGTTAGTCGTTCAAAACGCTTGAGTCTGTCAATCCGATCAACCATGCGGCTGAGTTTTTGGGCGATCGCTTCCGGGTCTAACTGGCTCATACTGCCCACCGCTGTAATGTTTGAAGTACATGTTCTCTTTGATCCTGGCGAAACTGTTTCAGCTCTGCTGGGGTCTTGAGCGATTGTTGCTGAAAGCCAGAAAATTCACCAGGACTTTTTTCATAAATTAGTTTCCCATCACGACTAATAAAGTGTGCCAGCATTTCCGAGCAACGACTCAAATCCACTAGGTCAATATCATCATCAGCAAGATTGAGTAGGGTACTCAGCGTATCTAAAATATCAGAGCCAGGAAACCAAAAGGGTTTTTCTGGTTTAGGAAAGGTTGGATCATCAAGGAAAGCAAAGTCCCAATCGCTGCTGAGGTCAGCGTCATCTCTTGCTCTCGATCCAAAGAGAATCAGGAGTTTAAGATTGGGATGATCTCTTGTGAATTTTGCAGATGCGGCTTTAAGAATTTCTAGTTTATTCATGACAGATTGGGCTAAGTGGTTGAGCGCAATGAAGGGGAAATTGGCGATCGCCGCAAGGCTGAGAAGATTTCTTCTGGAAGGTCTAGGGTGATGACGGTCATAGGGTTCTCTGGGGTTGGTGTGGTTGGTATGCGATCGACTAGTTGCTAAGCCGATTGGCCATTTGTACAGAAGTCTTCAGATATTTTGACGCCACAAAAGAATAAAATTTATCTCTAATTCAGATATTTTGAGTCAGGCTTGATGCAAATGTTATGTTGACTAAATCCTAGTTAATTAATATAGCTTCTTATAGTTTAACTAGGATGATATTGAACATGCCTTTAGCTCGACTTTATCCAATTACGCGGCATAACAAAGTAGGTCAGTCCAGAGCTGTAGTATTTCTGGAGGAACTTTTTGCACTGTGTCGTTTTGAGTAGACATCTCAAAAAGTCTGGCAGACCATAGGAAGCAGCGAACTGCGGCTAAAGCATCAATGAACGTAGGGAGAGATTTACTATACCAAGCCGTTTGTGGCAATGAGAACGGCTTCTGCATTTGCAGAGCATGGGCAAAAAGTGTGACCAGCGAAAATAATCCGAATAGAGCAGGAGTCGTGCGCAAAATGGCTTGGTCAGACCATTGGCGCTGAGTTTCGACCCCAAGATGCGCCCGAGCTTCCTCAAAGGTTACTTCGACTTGCCAGCGTTGACGAAACCACATCAGAACATTGATAGGTGTTGCCGCTAGGTCAGTGCAAAGAAAGGCTTGAGGGTCAAACTGTCCTTTAGGATCGCGCACGAGCACCCAACGAATCGGCACCGCAGGCTTGCCTGTGTGATACCAAACCGCAGTCCCCGTGCAGAATTGAAGCTGTCGTTCGGTATGACCGTACCAGCGCTCAAGCACCGCTGATTCCCAAAGCGTTTGGGCATCGTTGAGCACATTCTCCAAGGTGGGTAAGCGCTTGCCCTTAAGGCGTGGACGACCCATTTGTCCAGGTTCTCGAAGCGCAGCAGGTTCATATAGAGCCGCATCCATGCGTAAGCGGCTGACCCAATGCAGCGGATGCGG
>JANLSD010000150.1:0-3221 GCA_031362245.1 Acaryochloridaceae cyanobacterium OTE_25_metabat_464
TACCGCTCCCGACGCTTCACCTCAGATAAAATGCCAGCCTTTTGAATTTTCTTCTTAAACCGACGCAGTGCGGATTCGATTGACTCATTCTCGCCCAAACGAATTTCTGCCACGCTTTCACTCACCTCCCGACTGCCCGAAACATTCAACCCTCATGCACCGCTTCTCCAGCTTTACGAAGTTGAGGACGCGGACGCGGCACATCACTTTTGGGCTTTTGCGGAGCCTCATGCTCCACCGTATCTCGCTCTCCAAACACCTCTAAATAAGCCGATTTTTCCTCGAGAGTTGCTGACGCCTCAAGTACCGTGCGAATCGCCTGTAGGGTTCGACCGCCACGACCAAAAACGCGCCCTTTATCAGAAGACGCAAACGCAATTCGCACTAAAACCCGATGTCGTGCCCCAGAAATTTCACAATCCACCACCAACGATTCTGGAAACTCCAAAAATGGAGTTACCAGGAAACGCACCAACTCAATGTAGTTGGGTCTAACGGTGGAAGAATCAGGTGACATTTCCTTAAGCTTTGGTGTAGGACTTGTTGCTTTCTAGAATGTTGTTCCTAACCAAAATGTCGCGGACGGTTTCAGAAGGCTGTGCCCCAACCGCAAGCCATTTGGTGATGGCCTCAACCTTGAGGGTCAATTCATCACTGATGGGATTGAAGAAGCCTAGTTCTTCCAAGGGACGGCCATCGCGGCGATCGCGGCTATTGATTGCCACAATCCGGTAAGAAACCGAACGTTTTTTGCCAAATCGCTTAAGTCTAATCTTGATCATGCTGAGGAATGGTTTCTCCTAGTGGGTTCTAAGCCCCTCTCAAGGCTTTAAGTAACGGTGCAATGTTAGTCTGACCTGCTGTTTACTGCATCAAGACATTTTTTGCCCATCATTAGAGTGTACCAAAGCCTTTCTTTTTTTTCACCTTTTTTTTGCCGCCCCCCTGGAACGGGCTACCACCCCCAGGGCCACCCATGCCAAACGGATTATTGCCACCACCAGGGCCACCCATACCTGGGAACTGCCCCTGGCTCATCATTTGCATCATGGAGCGCATCCGCGAAAAGTCGCTGACGAGTTTGTTCACGTCGGGTTCTTTGAAGCCCGCACCTTTGGCAATGCGACGGCGACGGCTGGGAGAGCCAGAAAGCAGGTCGGGGTTGCGACGCTCTTCCAGGGTCATGGAGTTAATCATGGACTCCACTTTTTTAAGCTGTACTTCGCCTTGCTGGAGCTGATCGCCGGAAATTTTGTTCATCCCTGGAATCATCTTCATGATGCCGCCGAGAGAACCCATGTTTTTGAGGAGCTTGGTTTGCTTGAGGAAGTCACTGTAGTCAAACTGCGCCTCCATGATCTTGCGCTGCATCTTTTCAGCGTCAGCCAAGTCAAATTCTTCCTGGGCTTTTTCCACTAGGGTGAGCACATCGCCCATGCCCAAAATCCGCGACGCCATCCGGTCGGGATAGAAGGGCTGAAGGGCCTCAACTTTTTCGCCTACCCCAATAAACTTAATGGGCTGTCCCGAAACTTTGCGAATGGAAAGCGCTGCGCCCCCGCGTGTGTCGCCATCCATTTTGGTGAGGATGGCTCCGGTAATGCCAATCTCTTCGTGGAAGGTGCGGGTGAGGTTGGCCGCCTCTTGCCCTGTCATGGCATCTACCACCAGCAGGGTTTCGTGGGGCTGAACCGCTGCTTTAATTTGGGCCAACTCCGCCATCATTTCGGGGTCAATTTGGAGTCGTCCGGCGGTGTCAATAATGACGACATCCACCTTTTGGGCTTTGGCTTCGGCTAAGCCCTGTTTGGCAATCTCAACGGGGTTGACGTCGGTGCCGAGAGAAAATACGGGGACGTTGATTTGTTTGCCGAGGGTAATGAGCTGATCGATCGCCGCTGGACGATACACATCCGTTGCCACCAGCAGTGTTGTCCGCTCTTCTTTACGTAGGTGTAGCGCCAGCTTTGCCGAGGCGGTGGTTTTCCCTGTCCCTTGCAAACCTGCCATCAGTATGACCGTAGGGCCACTATTGGCATCAGCCAGGGGGACGTTGGCGTCGCCCATAATGGCGACTAGCTCATCGTTAACAATTTTGATGAACTGTTGGTCGGGCCGCACGCCGCTGACAACCTCTGCACCTAGGGCGTTGACGCGCACATCCTCAACGAAGTCTTTGACGACCTGGAAGTTGACATCGGCTTCTAGTAAAGCTCGACGAACTTCTCGCAGGGCGTCTTGAATGTTGTTCTCGGAAATTTTGTTTTGGCCTTTGAGCTTTTTCCAAGCTGACTCAAGGCGGTCTGCGAGTGCATCAAACATAGTTTTGGCTGACTGTTGCGATCGGGTTAAGGGCAGCCGTAAGCTGGACTGCTGCTATGGCACTAGCCTAGCGTATTCCGGCGCTGTGAACCTAGATCTTTGAGATCGGCAAAAAGATCGACCAAAAATATGTGGAGGGATTTCTAGAAGACTGATGTGACGGTAGATGTAGCGTTTATTTAGATCGGCAAAATTGACGAGGCCAAGGTTCAGTCTACCCTGCTGCTAAAACCCTGGTTGGTACAATAAAATGTACATGTACCATTTGGATTTAAGCAATGGATGCAATGAGCTATACGTCTGCACGTAAAAACTTGGCCCAAACAATGGAGCGGGTTTGTGAGGATCATGCACCTGTGGTTATTACGCGCAAGGGTGAAGGTGCGGTGGTGATGATGTCTCTTGAGGACTATCAATCTTTAGAAGAGACGGCCTATCTTTTACGCAGTCCCAAAAATGCTCAGAGACTGCTTAATGCGATCGCTGCGTTAGAAACGGGAGGGGGCACTGAGCGGGAGTTACAAGAGTGAGGCTGCTTTTTGCCCAGGAGGCTTGGGAAGACTACCTTTTTTGTCAAAAAACAGATCCTAAGGTCGTCAAGCGCATTAATGCCGTTATTAAGGATATTCGGTGATCGCACTTCTCATTCCGGCTGCCCTTAATCGCAGCGATCAGCCGCTCCACCTCATGCACTGTAAAATATTTGCGATCACCCATCGTTTTGTCAAGAGTTTGCCCCCTACGATAGGGCCAAAACCCTTGCCCCACCGTACCCTCGCACTAATTTTTTTGCAGAAGTTAGCGGGTTAGTTGATCGACCAGATCTCAGAAGATTGGTAGTATAAAATAGTATTTTATACTACTGGCTACTAGCGGTCTTCAAGTACCGAAGGATCAAG
>JANLSD010000210.1:0-16296 GCA_031362245.1 Acaryochloridaceae cyanobacterium OTE_25_metabat_464
GCCAAGAAATCGCGGTGGACTTTGGCGATCGCCTCGGGTTTGGTATGCACCAAATACTCATTACAGCCCTCATACTCTGGCCCACCAAAGTCTGCTGCCGTCAGGTTTTGGGATTGGATATTGGTTCCCATTGCCCCATCAAAGACAATGACGGGACGAAGGGGACTGTGGAGGCGCTCAAGAAAAGGGCTGTTCATGTTTTCTTAGTGCTGCTAGATAACCGGGATGTAAAGAGACTAGACGGGGCTATCCATAGAGGATTAGCCAGGTTTACTGACTATACGCAAATTTTACTAAGTTTTGTAAGTCAGCGCCCTTCTCATTTGTCAAATTCTTTAGAAGATATCGCTGCTGTTGTGTTGAGTTTGACAACATCCACCCGATCCCGTCAGGTCGATTTGAACCATGAGAGCCTGACCAGACGGCGGATAACTGGCCAATGCCTTGGAGGATGTCTGAGAAGTACCCAAGTCGTCGTAAGCCTAACGAGAGAATGGGCATTCCTGGCATTCAGACTCAACGAGAGAATGCGGCTTACAGCCATTCGCCGAATCTTTTCAGACATCCTCTTAGCAGAACAAGAGACCTAGCCTAGCTATTTATCCAAATCATCCTGTTTTCTTAAAATCCAGCAAATCATGAATCGTATCAAATTCTTTTTGCCATTCTGACTTAAAAACATCCAAGTATTTATTCAGCGTCCTACTTATGAACTGGATTTCAAGATGATCCATTTTTTCTGGATTTTCTTCTAAAAAATTAATTAGCTTTTGAATAATCCCTGTCGCTTGTTTAATATTCAGTAAAGGATGAAGCAATTCTTCAGAGACGGAACTGATAAAATCATCCCGCAAGCAAGTGATTCGTTCAATTGCTTCAGAAACATTTTGGTCAGTACAATCTTCTTGGCGAAAGAGTTGCACACCATAGCTAACAATCCGTGAAATGAGCGCAACTTGAGGGGGTGTCCAGTGGGGCTTTCCGGTTGCTAAAAGTCCCACTTCTCCGATGATTCGTGCTTCCCCCTCGTAAGAATTTCTGGGGAATGCAACAATGGGAGAAATTAACAGTTGTTGAGCTGAATCTCGAGGAAAACGATAGGGTTGAGGTAGCACTGCTACTGGGGGATTAATCCAGCTTTCTTTTTGGAACAGGTGACGATAAAAATTGGAGTAGAGCTGTAAATCTACTTCTATCCCTAAAGCCGAGGTATAGCCATTGGGCCGATCACTATTAATATATTCACTTACAATAACTGAATTAGCAGACTTCTCATTATGCAGCGAAGCCCAACAGTAGTCTGTATCAAAAGCCTCTCCTAACTCTTTTAAAATGAGGCTTAAAATTTCGTTTTCACTGACAGCCTTACGAGACTGGTAAATCATCTGATTCAGCACTTCGATACAGGTGGTCGCCTGTTGATGCTCAGCCGTTTTTGCCTGAAGCTTTGAGATTAAAGTCCACTGAAACGACTTAAGACTGCGGATATTCTCTAGGATTTCGGTTTGGGCATTCTGGGAGTCAGTTCTGTCTTGGAAGATCATAATGCTGCCAACAATCTCCCCATCCTGGTTCTTAATGGGGGCAGCCGAATCACTAATGATTCGTTCTGAGCCATTTTTTTGGCGCAGCACACACCCATCTGGCAGATTGAGGGGATAACCCAAGCGCATGACCTGGATCCCTGGGTTTTCAACGGGTTCTCGGTTCTCTTGATAAATGAGGGGAATCACCTGGTTAATGTTTTCACCCAAAATCTCTGATTGCTGCCAACCCGTCAGGCGCTCAGCCATCGGATTCATAAAGGTGACACCACCATTGAGATCGGTGGCGATCGCCGCATCTCCAATGCTGGTTAACGTATCAGATAGCCAAGCTTGTTGATTTTTTGCCGATTGTTCGAGCTGATGTCGCTGAAGTGCAACCTGAATGGTGGTGTGGAGCTGCTTACTTTGAAAGGGTTTAATGAGATACCCAAACGGATTGGTGAGGGTAGCCTGCGCCAGAGTTTGTTCATCGGCATAGGCCGTTAGATAGACCACTGGGATATTAAAGCGCCTATAAATTTCTGCGGCGGCGGTGATCCCATTCATCTCACCTTCAAGCTGAATGTCCATTAAAACCAGATCTGGTCTAATGGTGGAGGCTGTTTGAATGGCCTCTTCGCCAGTAGCACCTCCCTCAAAAACGTTGTGGCCTAGTTTCTCTAGCGCCTCCTTGATATCCCAAACAACAATCTTCTCGTCTTCGACAATCAAAACATTAGTCATTTGAATTAAGCCTTCTAAAAAGCAACCTTAAAAACGACGATGTTGAATCTGCGACTGATTTTTTAAAATTGAATCCGAAACTTTAAGATTTTATCTGTGCGCTTATATAAACAAAACTTAACATCTTTGGCAGGGTTAGTACAGCCAAGAGAATACTTAGGATCGTGGATTAAATAAGATCTAGAATTAGGCCAGCGGTTGAAACCGCGCCTACAAGAACGATGTCCGCCTACGCGGACTAGGAGCGGATTTCAACCCGCGCACCATCCGGGTTTTGTTCTTGTAGCCGCGTTGGCGGAGCCTGTCCGCAGGACTTATTCAATCGCTGGGTTTTATTTAATCCATGATCCTTAAGACTATCTTAAGCTAGTTAATCAGTGGATGCTCAGGCGCAAAGGTAATCTTAAAGCTTGTGGTGGGGCTGCGTTCCATAAAAAGGGTTCCTTTGAGCTGCTTGACCAGGGAGAGCACTAAGTTTAGCCCCATTGACTGAATATTGTTTAAGTCAAAGTCCTCAGGAAGCATCAGTCCATTATTCTCAACTGTAATGGCAATTTGATGCTTATCACTGATCTCTATGTTTACAAAAACTTTACCCGCTTGGCTGTCAGAAAGTCCATGTTTTAGTGCGTTAGACACAAGCTCATTAATTATTAATCCACAAAGAACGGCTTTGTCAAAAGTGACCACGATATTCGGCTGTAGACTGATATGAGCTGTAATTCTGTCGTTTTCTACTCCGTAGCAACTGACTAAATTTTCGACCAAAGTTTTGGTGTACTCTCCAAAGTCTAAATCAACTAAATTTGAAGATTGATATAGGGCTTCATGAATTAAAGCCATTGCACTAACGCGATCTTGGCTACTCTGCAATATCCCATAGGCGATTGGATCGTTGACTCGGTTAGTTTGAAGACTCAGGAGACTAGAAATGATTTGAAGGTTGTTTTTGACCCGATGATGAATTTCTCTGAGTAAGATGTCTTTTTCCCTTAGAGAATTTTGAATTTGCTCATCTGTATGGCAAATTGCTGTAATGTCTTCAATCACCAATAGAATATTTTTCTGGTTATTGTCTTGCTGAATTTGACGGGCACTGAGAGATAAAATTCGAGGCCCTTTGGGATCGAAAATTTCGTCAATTTCAAAGCGCTCAACTTCTATATTGTGGATCCGAAGGGCTTCTAGCTGCGATCGCAGTGTTAAGATGTCCCACCCCCCGTGTTCAATCTCAAAAATCGACTGCTGCTCAACCTGTGCGGGTTCCAGCGTAAAGGTTTCATAGAAAAATCGATTGGCCAACAGTACCCGAAACCCTTCATCTAGAACCAGTAACGGCTGCCGCACGGTCTCTATAATCGCATGGGCATAATCACGGGCGGTTTCGAGTTGGACGGCACTGCGTTTGAGTTCATCAATATCAATTACACCAATGACCACGCCATCAATCCGGTTGTCTGTGGTGCGATAGGGGCGAATCCGAAGGCTATACCAATGTCCAGATAAGTCTTGGACTTCTTGTTCTGTGACCGTCAGGGTATGGATGACCGTTTCAATTAAGGTTCCTAGGTTTGGAAGTGCCAGATTGCTCTGAATATCGCTAAAGCGCCGTCCAAGATCGGTGCCAATGAGGTTAAAAAGCCTCTCTGCCAGTGGTGTAAAGCGCCGAATCCGCAAATCGCCGTCTAGCATCAAAATGGGGATATTAATGCTACCCAGTAAGTTTTGGAGATCGTTGTTGGTTTGGTTGAGTTCTAAATTCCGGCTGCGGAATTCATCATTAATGGTGTTGAGTTCTTCGTTGGTGGCCTGAAGCTCTTCTTGGGTGGTTTCCAGTTCTTCATTGGTGCTTTGCAGTTCTTCGTTACTCGACAAAATTTCTTCGTTGGCAACCTGAAGCGACTGATTAACAGAGTTCTGCTCTTCAATAATCGACTGTAAATAGTCTTGGGTAACGGCTAGCTCTTGTTTGAGACGAAGGTTTTCCTGTTCAATTTCAACTTTCTTAGTCTTAGAAAGGCTCCGGCTTGTCCCTTGAGCAGAGACTTCAGGGAGTGCGGGCGTTTCGTCCTCAAATAAAACTAAGAAATTGTTGTGATTCATCGTCGGGGGCTTGAGGGGAATCACTTCAACGGTGACGAGTTGAGGGTGGTTTTTGAGCTGTAATCCTGTTTTACGAACGATCTCATGGGTTTTCTTGGCCGCATAGATGGCGTTTCGGAGTTCTAAGATCAGCCCTTCTCGCACCATTTTTAAAAGATTAAAACTTGCCTTGCCAGAGGCTGGCTCTAAGTAGGTGCCCGTTTGCCCTCGGAATTGTAGAATATTCAGCTCGTCGTCAATAATCACCCCCACTGGCCCATAGCGACTTAAGATCACCCGATCTGCTTCTTTGTGTAAATCGAGATCGGTTTGATCGTCTTCAGGGGGTAGGAGGATGGGTGTCACGGGTTGTAAAAATGGAGATCGCGTTCTAAAGTCAAATTTTAGCCGTGCCGATGTGGTTTTACGGCTATAGATTTTATATTTTCGGTCTACTTGGTGAAATAGGGTAGAAAATTCGCCCACGGTTTCTGCTGCACCCAATAGTAAAAAGCCTGAGGGGTTGAGGGCATAGTTAAAGATTGGAATTAAGCGCTTTTGCAGGGCTGCACCCAGATAAATCAGGACATTGCGACAGCTAATGAGATCAAGCTGAGAAAAGGGAGGATCGCTGTTGAGGTTTTGTTTGGCAAACACACACAGATCTCGCACCGCCTTGCTAATTTGATAGCCTCCTCGTACTTTGACAAAAAACTGCCTGAGCCGTTCTGGCGCAATATTGTTCATTAGACTTTGCTTATAAAACCCTTTCCGGGCTTGCCCAATCATGTCCTCGCTAATGTCCGTTGCAAAAATTTGAATGGGTAAGGTGAGTCTCCGGTTCTCTAAATACTCTAGGAGGCAGATGGCGATGGAGTAGACCTCTTCGCCTGTGGAGCACCCTGCCACCCAGATCCGAATGGGAACTTCGGCGGATTTATCTTGAACAATTTTTGGAAAAATTTTGTCCTTTAAGACTTCAAAGATCTCTGGATCTCGGAAAAAACCTGTGACGTTAATCAGACAATCTTGACACAGGGCTTCAACTTCGGTTGGGGTAATTTGTAGATATTGAAGGTAGTTTTCTAGGGTAATGATGTTGTGTAAGGCCATACGTCGCACGATGCGGCGTTTGAGGGTTGCGGGTTTATACCCAGCAAAGTCAAATCCTTTGGCCGTTCGCAGCAGCCTAAAAATTTGGGGTAGGGTATCTTCTGGTAATCCCTCATCAATCTGTATGAGAGCCAGGTTGGCAATATAGGGGTGCTGGCTGATTCTTGCTAGCTCTAGGGCGATCGCCTCAGGTGGCAGCACAAAATCTACACAGCCTGTGGCGATCGCACTGTGGGGCATCCCCTCAAATTGAGAAGTCTCTGGGGCTTGGGCAAAGGTAATGCCGCCTGCTACTTTGATCGCGGTTAGGCCCAGGGCACCATCTCCATCAGTACCGGAAAGAATAACGGCGATCGCCTGATTGCCGCGCCCTTGGGCCAGGGAATGAAGGAACGTATCGACGGGCAAAAAGCGCCCTTGCCCTGCGTTGCGAGAGACCAGCCTCAGGGTATTTTGAGCCAGCACCATTGCGGTATTAGGCGGAATCACATAGACCTGATTGGATGCGACTGCCATCCCATCTCGTACCTCCGTCACAGGCATGGAGGTGGTTCGGCTCAAAAGTTCTGTCAAGAGGCTTTCGCGGTTTGGATCCAGATGTTGGATCAGCACAAAAGCCATGCCCGTATCTATGGGCAGATGGGCCAGGAGTTGGGTAAATGCCTCTAGTCCCCCTGCTGATGCCCCTACTCCCACAATGGGAAAAGGCTCAGGCAGAAAATCTTGCTGTGGCTCCGTCAAGGAAAGATCCGCAGCAGGTTGAGGGGGTATGGGATCTTTTGCTTTTCGAAAGGGCATTAAACAACTAGCGCAACGCTAAGATAGTTTAGGTGTCTATAGCTGAATTATAGAGACGCTTAGGGTTTAAACCTCAAGATAGCAATAAATATTGTGCCTAAACCCGCTCTAAGGCTCGCTCCTTGGCACGACTGGATTGAGGGTTGTGGTACTCAGAGGCATCAAAGTAAAACGAACTGCGGTATCTGAAGCGAAAGTAAGTCATGGGAAGACAGCCAATGGCGATCGCCCCAAGAGTAAACAGCGAAACCGACCATTCCAAAGTCGGGAGCTGCATTGCAGCCAAAATTAGCAGGAAAATAGCTGAACCGGCGGGCCATAGACCCCGCATCACAAAAATACGGGCATTCCGCCGCAGCACTTTGCGATAGTAGTAGGTGCAGGCTAGTCCTGACATCCCGTAATAGAAGGACACCATCACGCCAATGGCACTGATCAGACTCTGCATGACAGATCCAATACTCTCGCTAGAGCCAGAGAGAATCATCAGAAACAGCGTTAAAACCGTGACGACTAGACCTGCCAGCCAAGGGGTTTGAAAGCGAGGGTGGATCTCGGCAAATTTTTCGTGGATAACGCGATCGCGGCCCATTGAAAAGAGCGTGCGTGCACATTGCGTCATTTGGGTTTCAATGGTGCCGATGGTGCTGAGGAGCACTGCCAACACGGCAATCTGTCCCCAAGGACGCGGAAAGATTGCGTCGCCAAAGGCGGCCAAAAGATTGGCGCTGTTTTTATCCACGGTGTCTGAGGTCATGCCCATCTGAACAGACACTTGAATCAACATAAACAGCAAGACAATGCCAATCATGCCCAGGATGCCGCTATTGCCAGGGGCTGCGTTGGAATTTTTACTTTCTTCGGCAACATTGGATGAGACATCCCAACCAAAGTAATAAAACACTGCCACTAGCATCCCCGCCATAAAGGTTTTGAGATCGCCAAAGGCCATTGGTGAAAACCAAGCCCAAGAAAAGACGTTTTGGGGCGCAGTAGAGAATTTGAGGAAGGCTCCGACGGCAAGGGCGAGAAGAGCGATCGCCTCAATGGCGGTCATGAATTTTTGGAAACTGACGGCAATATGCACCCCTACAATGGTCAGGGTGGCAACGGCTGTAAACCAGAGTCCACCCACAATGGTGGCAGCCATAACATTGTCTTGGAGTTTGGGTGCAATCAGGGCCAGGGTTGTGACGCCCACGGGGAGGGCTGCGGCTACCATGAAGGCGGTGCTGAGGGTTAGAAATGTCCAGGCTGAGAGAAACCCGAGGTAGGGGTTAATCGCACGGCCCACCCAGGCATAGGCGGTGCCTGCATCGGCCCGCCATTGATTGAGGTACTTGAAGGCAAAGGAGATCCCAAACATGGGGATTGCGCCGTAGAGTAAAGCTCCTGGGGACGCGAGACCGACGGCTCCAATGAGGGCGGCGGTGGTGGCGTTGAGGGAGTAGGAGGGAGCGGTGCCAGCGATGGCTAGGGTGACGGTATCGACTATGGAGAGGGCATTCTGTTTTAGGCTTTTGGACATGATTTCGAAGCTCCATCATGCAAGCGAAATACGCTTTAATGCAGGAGTTATAGTCCGAAAAAAAAGGAATTACTGTATTTTTCAATCCCAAAAAGAATAAGACTTCTCACTGTTTCATCATTCCCTGACATGGCAGGTTTTGCTGTGTTCAGAAGGCGGCACATCCAACGCTGGATTGGCATCAAAGAACCCCAAGGGTTTTAAGGTAAACCCTGAATAGGCAACGGGCATCACAGGCCAGTCTTCTGGACGAGGAATGTGATGGTGCCCAAAGGTATACCACACCACCACATCCGTATTTTCGATAGGGCGATCGCCCTCCGTCCACCGAGGCAACCCCTCCCCGTCAGAATGCTGATTGGGATAGTTCCCCGCCGCATAGCGTTCGGTTTGGCTGTAGGGCGTCACCCATAGATGTTTGGTCATAAACCCAGCGCGTTTGAGAATGGGCGAATCTGGATGGGCAAAGGGCAAAGCATTGTCGCCAGGGATGAGCTTAAACCCAACGGGTTGCCCCAGCCCATTCAGGGCGGAAGGATTCGTGACTTTCCAGTACCGAGCGGTAAACGGATCGATGGTTCGCTGAGCTGCATGTTCCGTGGGCAAAAGCGTTGAAGTGGCGAAAAAGCCATTGCCGTAGGGGTTTTCTGGGCCTAACGGCTCTGCTTCAGTGTTGACTTCATACACGGAATTGTTGAGTCCGTCCAGGTCAAAGTCTAGCCGCATGTTAAAGAAATGCTGGTGATTGAGGGCGTTCAGTTCCGGCGCAACAAGGGTGCCGTATTTGGGCGCATTGGCGAGGGCCGCGCACAACAAAATTCCAGTGAGTTTGATTTCGTACTGAAGGGTGCCGTCTTGGTAGAAGTACCAGAAGAAACCGTACTCGTAGTTATCGACCGTTGCAACGAAGGAGACGACCAAACGACGCGATCGCCGCACCTCCACTTCGTCCAATCGCCAGTCCGTATGCTTCCAGAGCATTCCATAATCTTCTTCGTGCAGACAAATCGCATTTTCAATAATCGAGACATCGCCACGGCTATTGGTGAGTGCCGCATCAAAGTAGTAAATTTCGCCGACGCAATCGCAGCCCAAGGTGAGGGAATTGGTCAACATCCCAATCCCGTGTTCACCCAAGTCAAAAGCATTTTTGCGGAAATGCTGCGATCGCGGGTCGCCATAGGGCACCACCATCTCTGACATGGAGGCGCGATAGAGAATAGAACGCAGTTTGCCTTGGTCTTCATACCCGACGCAGTGGAGCACCACCCCCTCACGGGGCGTAAACCCAATCAGAAACTGCCACTTTTGCCAAGACACCAAATGACCATCGACCTGAAAACTTGGCCCTTCCGGCTGCGTAATGTGCAGCGGCTTAATATAATCACGAAACTTAGGCGTAAACGCTTTGGCGTACTCTCCAGGCTCGGCAGGCACGGGGACATTAACCCCATTCTCAATCCGTAAAACCTCCATTTTGTTGAGGTCAACCACTGCCACAAGGCCATCAATGGGACGCGAGTAAAAGTTGCCGCCAGAAACTGAACGCAGGTAGCACAGCCCTCGCGAAAGCCTGATTCCTTCTTCGTCCTTCATGCCAAAATTGCCGATCGCCCAAGGATCGACGATGACTAAATCGAGATCGGTGATACCGCGCTGGGCGATCGCCGCTCTAAAGTCAGGATGGGCTTTCACGACGGCTTCGCACTCGGCGATTTCGTCTGACATAATATTGGGCTGCACGTCAGGGATATGTTCCCAGGAGAGCACGACCCCCTGTGTTAGGGAGACAATGGCCTCGTAGGTGTGGCCTGTGGCATTGTCTAGCAAGATCAAGAATGCTTCGCGGCTAATCGGATCGCCTGGTTGAAAGGCCAGCACTGCGGACTTCTCCGGCTCATGCAAGGTGACGCAGGGGAATCGGAACTGGGCGTTGATGGGCTTTTGGGAACGGGCGATCGCAACGGCGGTGGTAATTTCTGCTGCGGTGAGGGGTTCTAAGGGATGTTTGATAGGGGCGATCGGCATGGAAGGTTCTCCAGGCTGAGGGATTGTTTGAGAGTTTGTGTAAACGTTACACTCGCCCCCCTAACCCGCGCCCCTTTCCTTAATTCGGGGAACCCGCCCAAGGAAGTGGCTTCCCAATTCTGGGGCGAAATGACCCGAGATTTTGGATTTCTCCCCCCTTTCTTATGGCCCTGTGGCCTTGAATTGGGGGGCTGGGGGGGGCTAATGCAGGGTTGAAAAAGACTTTCCCGATATTCTTTAAGAATATTGCCCTTATTCTAAGGAATTTCGCCGTTTGTGACCGTTACACTACGAACAATACTGAAAAAAGGGCTTAATGCCTTACGCCCCTACAAAACGGTTTTTTGTTTGCCAAATTCCCCTAGGGCAACCACGGAAACTGACGAAAATCAGGATCGCGCTTCTCTAAAAATGCATTTTTGCCCTCGGCACTCTCCTCCACCATGTAATAAAGCATCGTGGCATTCCCCGCCAGTTCTTGAATCCCAGCCTGCCCATCACAGTCTGCATTAAACGCAGCCTTCAGGCAACGAATGGCAAGCGGACTCTTCTGCAAAATTTCCTGCGCCCACTGCACGCCTTCCGCCTCAAGCTGCTCTATGGGCACCACCGTATTGACCAGCCCCATATCCAGCGCCTCTTGAGCCGAATACTGGCGACACAAAAACCAAATTTCCCGCGCCTTCTTTTGCCCCACTACCCGCGCTAAGTAACTTGCCCCAAACCCTGCATCAAAACTGCCCACCTTTGGCCCAGTCTGCCCAAACACCGCATTATCTGCCGCAATCGACAGATCGCAAATCAGGTGCAGCACATGCCCACCACCGATCGCATAGCCCGCCACCAGCGCAATCACCACCTTAGGAATAGTGCGAATTAGCCGCTGAAGATCCAGCACATTGAGGCGCGGCACCCCATCTTCGCCCACATAACCCGCCTCGCCACGGATGCTTTGGTCGCCACCGGAGCAGAATGCATATTTGCCATCGGTATGTGGCCCTGCCCCCGTCAGCAAAATCACCCCAATGGACGGATCTTCTCTGGCATCAATGAAGGCTTCGTATAGCTCAAATACAGTTTTAGGCCGAAAGGCATTGCGCTTCTCGGGACGGTTGATGACAATCTTTGCAATGCCATCGGCTTTGAAATACAGAATATCGTCGTAGACTTTTACAGGTTGCCAGGTCAAGGACATCGGGGATCTTAGCCAAAGGTTCGGGCTGTATTATACTCGCAGCCCAGACACAAAGTATTAAGTTCTAAGCAGCAACAGCAATTCTCATTATAAAAAACATTGCCTGTACATCTTGCATTACCCCACCCCAGCCCTCCCCTTTATAAGGGGAGGGAGCTAGTCCATATTCTTCCCCCCTTTATAAGGGGGTAATGCAGGGTAGACAGGCTACAACCTTTTTACAGAGAGGATTCCGCATAATGAGAACTACTGAAGCAGCAATTCTCATTTTGGAAATTTGATCCAATGATTCGATAAATGAGAATTGCTGCTCAATATCACCCTTACGGGTTTTACCATAGCCCCTTGGTTGGCAACTTTGCAGTCCCTGGCTCAACCGCAGCGGTTTGAAGAAAATCCCGCATATCGAGATAGCGCTCATCATCAGCGCTGGGGGGCAGAGAACCGCCAGTGCTTTCATTTAAGACAACGGCACCCGCCTGAGTCCGAACATTCATCAACTGTCGGAGCGTTGCCATCGGATTAGACGTGGGTTTTAGGGTAAACAAAACGCCTGAACAAGCCCCACCCTTAGACTCTGCCACGCAGATGACGGGTTGACGATTCTGGGTGGACGTTGTGAGATAGTTCAGCGTCCCGTTTTGGTAATACTGCTGGAATTTTGCAGACACCATCTTGCAACGGGTTTGGGGGGTGAACCCAGAACGACCAAAGTATCCAGATGACCATCGAACAACAGGCACATACCCCCGTGAGGTTAGCGCAACGGTGGCGGGCACTCCTTTGCTGGTACCGCACAAAAACTTAGCATCATTATTTCCGGCATGGGCTGGGGCGATCGCACCCATCAAGGCCGCGCCCATCGTTAATGACAGAGTAGAGACAAACGCAACACTTCGGACTTTCATACACACCTCTTTAATAATTCAGCAAAGGACATCGTTCTATTTTTAATGTTTCCCAACCGTTACCCTTTTGTGGTTTCCAGAAACGAAACGATAAATTTCTAACTTTAGGATTAGCATGTCACATCTACTGATTAAAAGATGTGATTCAGATCATCATAGGATTCAGATCATCATACTCAAATGTGCTCAATCATGGGTCATGGTGAAGATTGAGCCATGCAGTCACTTCTGCATCAGGGAACCAGGGTATTGGCAGTTTTTGCCCAGTGAATATCCTTGAGCGTGATGCCACCTGCATCATGGGTGGTTAAATCTACCATAACTTTGTTGTAGACATTGAACCACTCTGGATGGTGTCCGCCGCTTTCAGAGACGAGGGCCATGCTAGCCATAAACCCAAATGCACCAATAAAATCTTTGAATTGGAACTGTTTGTGAAGCTTCCCGTCTTGAATCGACCAACCCGCTAATAACTTGAGCTGAGCATCTAGCTCTGCTGAGGTGAGAACTGGAACAGCCATAGTCAGACGTCCTTTGTGATTCACACGAATAATGCCTTATGTCACAAGGTTAGCGAATCCAAGATGGTGATGGCACATCCTAGTCCTGCTCAAATTTGGATATCAGGATACGTCTATGGGGAAAATCAGGTTTCGGTATCGCTGTATTCTTGAGATGGTAAGCACGGGCAATGGTTATCCTAAACCCTGTCACAGATTCAGTATCACTCTGGGAAGATCATGAATATTGGGAGCTACGAGTCCAAAAAACGGTTTTGTCAAAGCTTGGTTGACAGCCATGTCCCAGATAATCCTGCCAGTCTCCGGTGGCCAACATTAGATCCTATAACGCTGAAACACCTCCAAAGCCTACCCATTTGGAGAAAGGGCCTACTCACCCAGCATTACGCCGCCCAGATTGTTTCTGCGTTCGCCGCCACCATTAAAGATCCAATGGTGAAAGCCGCTGTGACGCTTCAGGCGCAAGAGCAAACACGACTGGTGAAGACCCTTCAGTCTTTTTTGAGTGCCTACAGCATTCCAGCACCCCCGCTGCCAACGGTGGAAATTCCTAAAAATCTCGAAGCCGCCTTTATTAAGGTCGGGTACCGCAATTGCCTAGATTTATTCTGGGCCGATGGATTACGGGACGCCGCTCAAAAGGCCAACGCAATTCCCGCAGCCTTAGACCAGCGGTTTGATCAGCTTTTAGCGGAGCAGACCCGGCACACTATTTTTTTAGTCAATTGGATGGCCTATCAAAAAACAAAGCTCAATAGACGTTGGGGAGAATGGAATGCTGTGCCAGCGCTCTTGAACCGGAGCGGTGCACTATTCGGTTTAATCGCAGCCTTTAGCCCCAAGGATTTGGATGAACGCCCTGCTGCGACACGTTGGATGGCAAGATATACCATTGAAACCTTTCTAAAACTTTGCCTTGCCGTCCACCAAACACGGATGAAAAGCCTTAGCCAAGACCTGCTTCAACCCCAGATCAGCGTTAATCTGGCAAAATTCACCCGTGAAATTTTCAAGGTCTGGCCGAAACGGAGGGTCAGCAGTATTGACATGATTAAACTCTAGTCATTCCAAATTTGACCCAATTTTCATTCACGAAACAGATAAAACTTCACAGGACTAACGGACATGGAAAATGCATTGCCGGATTGGGTGTTGGGTGGACTCGCACTCTTTATCTTGATTGGAGGGCTACTGATGCTGTTTAGCGGGGTAGGAAGCATGGGCGATAAACCCTAGATTACGTTGCCTTAATCTCACCTTAGGTTGTAAGCCAAACGACACGCAAAGGGGCATTGAATCTGGTAGGTTCCGGTTCAACCACGAAGCTAATTTTGCCTGTCCACTGACGGGTTTTCGTTGGCTTCCTTCAGCCTGTGAGGATTCATAATGCTTGAGACTGGCATCGTTGCTGGGTTGATTCTGTTTTTAGGAGACTTCTTTTCTACCTTCTGCTACCACGTTCCTGAGCATGTTTTTGGCAGTCTGCATCTCAAGACTCACCATTCTGCTAAGCAGACGTTCCGGCACTATGCCATTCTTACCATTAATTCTCAGGTGCTTTTAGATGGGATTTTGGGTGCATTGCCTTATCTTGTCGTTGCAGTAGCACTGTGGCCTTTTTCTCCCGCTGGAACCGTGCTGGGGCTGCTTCTGGGGCAGTTCCACGTGTGGTGGAGACATGCCTGCGTGATGGACTGGCAAACACCAAAGGCTGTGGTTTGGGTGTGCCATGTTTTGTTTATTACAACCCCTGAGCAGCATTGGCTTCATCATCAAAAAACGACGGTCGGGTTTGGGGATATTTTTACGTTTTTTGATGGGCCTGCCCGCGCTTGGCTCAGATTTTTACGCTTGTTAAGGGTTCAGTTTAGAGCCTTTGGTCAAAAGGCCGTGGTCAGACCTTAGCAAAATCTCCTTCTAGCACCGAAGATGGAAGGGGATAGATATTAAGGTTTTGGCATCCATGAATCAGGGCTGGGTCTATCTGGATCGGGTGAGGGGTGATGATGCGGGACTCACGCTATTGGAGTTTTATACTCGTCGGTACGCGCATTCGAGTCTGTCGGATTGGCAAGACCGGATTTTGGGTGGCGCGGTTTTACTAAACGGCATTTCGGTGTCTGCCGAAACGCCGCTTCAGGTTGGGCAAAAGCTCTCCTATCATCGTCCGCCCTGGCAGGAACCGGAGGTACCTCTGGCGTTTGAGGTTTTGTATGAAGATTCTGATTTGTTGGTTGTGGCTAAACCTTCGGGGTTGCCTGTGTTGCCAGGGGGCGGGTTTTTAGAAAATACCCTCTTGCATCAACTGCGGCATCTTTATCCTCACGAGACGCCTGTGCCCATCCACCGTCTGGGGCGGGGGACATCTGGACTGATGCTGTTGGCGCGATCGCCCCTTGCAAAATCCAACCTCAGTCAGCAAATGCGCAAGAGCACAGCGGGGGGTGGCCCGTTGGTGCATAGCCATCGCCCCATCCACAAAACCTATCGTGCTGTGGTTAGCTCAGGCAATATTCCCGATCAGCAGACCATTAGCCAACCCATCGGGAAAATCCCCCACGAGCAGTTGGGCTACATTTTTGGTGCAGCCGCCGACGGACAATTTGCCCGCAGCGATGTCCAAGTAGTCCGGCGAGATCCAGAAACCACGCTTGTAGAAGTCACTATTTTTACAGGCAGACCGCACCAGATCCGGATCCATTTGGCAACCATTGGGTTTCCACTGGTGGGCGATCCGCTGTATGTGGCGGGGGGCATTCCCAGAGCCTTTTCGGTGGAGGGGGACATGAAACAGCCTGTCCCTGGGGACTGCGGCTATTCGCTCCATGCCTATCGCCTTGCTTTCGCCCATCCCCGCTCCCAGGAAGCGATGAGTTTTGAATGTCCGCCACCTGCCAACCTCTGTTGAGCGAGATGGTAGGATGCTAAATGCATAAGGGATTAATGCTGTACCCACCGGGCTTCGGCTTCGCTCAGCCCTCAATTTAGGACTGAAGAAATCAGGTACTTTGTTTTTAGGCGCATCCCTAATCGCCTTATCTATATTCTCCACCCAGTTCCCTTGAGTTACTATCGTCAATTCCCCCAAGCCTTTTCCGTTAGCTATCTGAGTAAGCTTCAGAAACGGATCCAAGACTGCCCTTACTTTGCCGTCAATAACCTCAACCGTGATTTTATAAACACCAAAGGGTTTTCGGTGGTGTTTCGGCGATCGCACCTCTCAACCGTCACAGAGCATTTTCCCTACTTTGGACGCTACCTAGAGCAAGCCCTTCAGCCGGACTGTAATGCGTTTTACCTCAACCCGCTGTTGCTCAAAGCAGGGTCACGGGTCGATCCACACATTGATCGGTCTTTGCGCTCCTACTGCAAAACCATTGATCCACCTGCAATCGTGAGCGTACTGTATGTGTCGGTTCCTGAAGATTTGGAAGGGGGCGAACTGGTGCTGCGATCGCGCCAACGCCAAGTCGGACAAATTCGGCCCCAAACCAATCTGCTGCTGTGGTTCCAGGGGGACTTGACCCATTCCGTGACAGCGGTGGCGAAGGGGGGCGATCGCCTCAGCCTGGTCTGCGAGCAATATAGTCTGGAAGACCGTGAGCTGGAAGACATCCCCGAATTTAGGCTAGAGTCACGGGCGATCGCACCCTCTGCAAAATATATAGGCAGAAAGTAAGAATTTCCCAACTTATTCTTCAAGTGTGTCTAGCCTGGTTGACTGACAAAAGTCCTGAAACACCCATTCCTTCGTCTTTAAAGCCAGCGATTGAAATCGCGCCTACAAGAACAAAGTCTGCCTACGCAGACTAAATATATCAAGGGTTCCAGCAATCCGCGCAGGCGGATTTCG
>JANLSD010000298.1:0-5244 GCA_031362245.1 Acaryochloridaceae cyanobacterium OTE_25_metabat_464
ATCGCCTCAACGCTGGAGCCATCGGTGGCACCCTCACTGCCCAAGGTGATTGGCTCACCGAAGAAGGAAGCCTCATCCAAGGCCAACGCCATAACAGTCACCTGCTGATCCAAGAATTTATGATCCTCGCCAACCGAGCCGTCGCCCAGTGGTTAGCCGAGCAGGATATCCCAGCCCTTTACCGGAACCATACCGCCAGGGTGATCGCCCCCGACCGCGAAACAATGTATCAGACCATGCTGAGTCTGGGTTCAGCCCAAGCCATTCGACAGCGATTAGCAAGCTGGCTCAACCGAGCCGAGTATGGGCCAACACTGGTAGGACACTTTGCGCTGAACCTGTCAGCATATTGTCACTTCACCAGCCCCATTCGTAGACTAGCCGACCTCATTAATCACCGTATCGTCAAAGCAATTCTCAAGAACCAAGACAGTCCCTATAGCAAGAGTGACCTAGAGCAGTTAGGCCAGCATATTGCCCAAGTGACCCGCGAAAACGAAAAACAGACATCAGACTATTTTAAAGAAAAGCATCAAGCCCTGTATCAAGCCCAGGTAGAGGATACTGAAGAACTCTCAAACAAATCAGCGAAAGAATTTAGCAAACTGCTGAAGTATGCCATCGAAAAGCAGGAAATGGAGACGCTCATCCCTGAACTAAAAACGCGCTTGGACTCAAGTAAACTGCAACTCGTCGATCTGTATCTACTGCTGTTCGAGAGTGAAGACAAAGCCCTACAGCAGGAAGCATTTCAAAACCTCAAAGAAAATGTGCAGGATTCAGCCAGCATCATTTCAATGGCGACGGCGCAACAAACGGACTGGGAAAGCTTTGATTATGTGGATATTCAGCACAGTCAGACCGCACCCTTTTTTGCATGGTTAGAAGTCAAAATCAAAGACAGTATCCTGACGACAGTTCATCCAACCGAACATCAGCGCAAACAGCCAGCGCGTCATCAAGCCTGTTTGTCGTGGATTGAAGCGTATCTTCAGGATACGCTCGTATCTCCCCACCAGCGAGTAGAGCCAGCGCTCAAGGCAGAGGAAGTGCCGGAACCCGTTTCTCAGACTGATAAAACGAGTACACCAGCTCAGACAAAACCGATTCATCCTGCCTTGCTCAAGAAGCTCAAGGAAGGACAAAACTTTATTGGGCTGCTGGATAGTGTATGTCAAACCCTGAAATGGGAGAAGCCGGAGTATGAGTTTATGGAATCAGAGCCAGGGTTTGAATGCGAATGCAGACTGAGCGCTCAGGGTGAACGGGTGACAGGAACCGGAGTCGCTATCAAGAAGCAGAGAGCGAAGAACATTGCAGCATGGCGGGTGCTGGAGCGGGTACAGGCGATCGCCGAGCAAAAGTGGGGCGAGTGGAGTAGTGGTTGATGGCGATCTCTACAGCCAGCGCCAAGAAGAAGGCGAAGACTGAAGCGGCGGCTTTGCTGTTGGAGGTTTTGGCTGGGGAGTGGGTTTATCAGGTTTAGCTTTGCTATGATCCAGCATTAAGCAAGCGGGTTTCTTAGCCAAAGCCATGCATGTCTGAGAGTAAAGACTAGAATGAGATTTTGAAGAATAGACTTTCAGCAGTAGAGCGATGAAGAAGTTTTAATCTTCTTCATCTAACAAGGCAGTCAAGTCTTTAAGAATTCGTTCTAACCGTTTTCGCTTTTGTGGCTTGATCAATATGTCTTTAGATTTTTTGGCTTGTTTTAACTTTGTTTCTATCTGTTCAACTTGTGAGGCAAATGGATTGACTTCTTTAGTGGAAACGTTTAATAAGTCTTTCACTTTTTTCTTGATGGATCGAAAGGATAGATTATTGTCTAAAGTCTCTTCTAGTAAAGAAGAACGTTTTTCGGGGTCTTTTATCTTGCTTAATTCAAGAGCAGATGAGTAACTCAAACTCTGTTGAAGATGAGCAATTTTCAGGTCTTCAGGTAGTGATAAAGTTCTTAGGTTTTTAGTACGAAAAGTTTGTAGCTCTATGTTGAAATAAGAAAGCAGCGACGTGATTTGAGTGATTTCTTGACTCGGAGCGACGTCGCTCCGAGTGAGTCGATCTGTGTGTCCTTCACTTCGAACTATTGAAACAGCCTTATCTTTTGGAATTTCAAGCTTGAACTCAATTAGTTGTAATATTCCTTCAGTTTCTTCTAGTTTGCTTAGATCCTCTCGTTGTAAATTTTCAACTAGAGCAAATTCTAAGGCTTCATCATCGTTATATTCATCAATAATACAGCGAACTTTCTCAAGTCCAGCTAGTTTTGCTGCACGCCAACGTCGTTCTCCAGCAACAATTTCATAATTATCTCCTTTTACTCTACGAACGTTGATTGCTCCCTTAAATCCATTGACTTGAAATGTTTCTGAAAGGCTATTTATACTTGCTGCTGAGAAAAATTGACGTGGCTGTACAGAACCTGCTTGAATCTGCTCAATGGGGATCCACCTTGCCGCTGATTCGCTTTGTTCATCTGCTTTTGATTCGTTTACCTGATCTGAAACAAGGCCGTCTAAGATGCCACGTCCTTTGAGATTAAATGTTGACTTATCTGATGCTTTAGTCACAATAAATAATTTGAAGGTTCAATTTTAATATTTAGCAATGAAAAACCTCATCTGGCAGAGGGTGAAAAAGGCTAATTTTTGATTTTTTCTGGTGCTGTAGCTAGTTTGCCAAGGGCATTCGCAATGCTCTTTAGTGGTTCTATAGCAGGATGTTTTGGAGAATATAATGCTAATGGTAAATTTTCGCTGGTAGCGTTTGCAAAGTCGGTTCTTCTTGGGATAGGGGGAAAAATAACTGTTTCTGCAAAACTTTTATTGTTTCTTAGTGAGATGAAAACCTCCTCAATTGTTTGAAGTGCCCTCCTAGACTGAGATGTACGTTCGTCATACATAGTTGGAACAGCACCTGCAACTTTTAATTCTGGATTAACCTGCTGGGCAATTTCGTATGTTGTTTGAAGTAAATTAATTGTCGCTTCAACAGATTTATATTCTGTTTGTATTGGTATGACCAAGTATTTTGCAGCTACTAGGCAGTTTATAGAAATTAACCCTAGAGAAGGGGGGCAGTCAATCAATACAAAGTCATAGTTTTTTGTCACTTTGTGGAGTGCTTCTTGTAGTCGGTATTCTCTACGAAGTTCAGAAGCTAACTGTAATTCAGCCTTCGCCAGATAAATATTTGATGGGACAAGATCGCATCCTGCTAGATTGGTTAGGATTGGCAGATCTTCATGGTGAAGGAGGCTATGGTAAATAGTTTTTTCAAGCTCAAATGGACTAAGACCAAGGAAAGTTGTTAGAGATGCTTGAGGATCCATATCTATTAGCAGAACTTTCTTTCCCAAATTTTGAGAAAGATGATGGCCAAGGTTCATGCTTAAAGTTGATTTGCCAACTCCGCCAGACATATTAAATAGTGCAATAACCTGACTCATCTAATTTTTTGCTGAATTAACGTTTTCATAAAATTGGCATATCTCAGGCTACGATCCATCACGAGCTTTAGTCTTTGGTTACTTTCGGAGCGACGTCGCTCCGAATATTCAACTCGTTCAGATTCTACTGTATTTTGCTGAAGTTAGATCTGCAAATCAGTCTGAACTTGATCACACCAGACAAAACAACCAAACGCTATGTCAGAAGTGGCTAACTACGAGCTGATTAACGCTTTTCTTTCAGCGTAATGATTTCTGTATTGGGAAAATGCGCGATTTTGGAGAAACATACCCCCTCTCTTGTAAAGATGGATCATTATTCTCACCCCCTCCCAACCGACCCAAAGCAAAACTACCGCAGAGCTAGGCCATCGCTGAGCCAATGTAAGCCGATCGCCACTCCCCCGCCGAGCTATGGCGCAAGAGCGATCGCAGTCCATCGCTTTGTCTTCGTAGGGCGATCGCTCTTTTGCCGATGTTGCTTGAGTTAAGACTGGAGTAGGGTAGAAACATGAGGAGTGATCGCGTTCTGAGGCTGGAGCGTGTGCGGTGAGCTGGAGCTGGATTTCCGCAAAAGCATTGGAGGGGCGATCGCCTACAGGAGCTATTTGAGCGAGAGCAGACCCCTTCTGAGCCATGCTGGCAATCTTTGCTTGTGAGACTTTGTAGCAGTCTCAACAGTCCGGTCTAAAGCTGGGATCAGCATTGGAAGACATCAAAACAAACAAGCGTTTAGCAACCCTGTTAATCGCTCGTTAACTCGACCTACTTAATCTGTTGTTTAAAATACCTTAAGATGCTTTTTTATTGCTGTTGAAATCGAGAGTCAGAACATGAAAGTGTATGCTGTTGAACACGTTCAACTTGCAATTCCTGCGAATGGCGAAAATTTAGCAAGGATATTTTATGGAGATATTCTTGGGCTAAGAGAAAAGCCAAAACCTGAACATTTAGCCCAAAATGGTGGTGTCTGGTTTGAGCAGTATAACTTGAAGCTTCATTTGGGAATCGATCATAACTTTTGTCCATCTAAGAAGTCCCATCTTGGGTTATTAGTTGAGGATTTAGATGAGCTTGTAAGTCGATGTGAGCACTGTGGATATGAAATTGCTACTGGTAAGGGCTTTGAAAGTTACCGCCAAGTTTATGTGACAGATCCCTTTGGAAATCGCCTAGAGTTTCTGGAGCTAATCGGGGGGTAATCTGCACACAACCCTGCGTTGGAGAATTGAAGAGAAATTTTTCGATTAAGATTATGATCGACTTATCACCTGCTCAATTGTGGCATTAGTCCTGCCGACCCAACTAAGACGTCCACTGCGCGATTGCTAAACGCCCGCCAGTCGGACGAGAGCACCTGCCGAGCTACTACTCTCCGCCGTCATTGGCTTTGGCGATAGCCCTCTCAGCTACCGCCCCACTCCAGCCAGCATTCGCAAAGCCATAGCAGCGATCGCCCCTCCCCGCCCTGCAAGAGGACGAAGCACATCGGCAGTAGCAGAACAATGCCCATGGACAACAATCGCCGAGGGTTGATCGGTTATGATGCAAAATTATCTGCGGAGGGAGATGAGCAACGTTATGCAGCATAAGTGGCTAGATTTAATTCTGCTTTGACCCCATAGTTGACATTCAGCGATCAGGAGAAGCGATCAATGAGCCTTACATTTTATTTTGCTCCCATGTCCACCGCAAGTATCACCGAAGCGGTTCTTGCTGAACTTGACATTCCTTTCGAGCTTGTAACACTCAATATCAGCGTTGGAGACACAAGAAAACCGGAATTTCTGAAGATT
>JANLSD010000316.1:0-4790 GCA_031362245.1 Acaryochloridaceae cyanobacterium OTE_25_metabat_464
CTCAGACTGACTTTGTACCTCCAGATGCAGCAACAGCCAGATTTGCTCTCCACCTTTAAGCCAAACCTTCACCAACTGATCTGCATACCGACGGCCAAGTTCAGCATCCTGGGAAACCTGCTGAAACTCCTTATCCAAAAACTCATGGGGTTTGCTCCAGTCAATCAATGCATCAGTCTGGGGAAAGAAAAAGGCGATCGCCTGCGGGAAATAAGACCTCAGAATATCCTTCCAAGGCGAATCGAGGTCAGCACGAACATCAGACATAGGGGGACAAAATCAACGTAAAGCCATCTGATTGTATCAATGGGAAGCGATCGGCTTCACCTTAATCGCTGAACAAAGGAGCGCATATGGTTTTTTGCCGGAAGAGGAGAAAGGCGATCGCCTCACCATTTGCTTAATATCAGTAAGCTTTCGCCTTTGATTTTTTCCGATCTGTTTTTTCAGTCTCTTTTCTCGTCCTCCTAGGCGTAGACTGTCCCCCTTGCAACTTTTTAGATTGAGAAACAGGCTGCGGAAATTCTTCGCTTCCGATCAACCGCATCGCCTTAGTACCAGGAAGCTTCACGTTAATCTCCCATTCTCCGCCAAGGGAAGCAATGATATCCGACAGGGTTTCAAGGGTTAAACGGCGATCGCCATTTTCGAGCTTTGAAATCGAAGGTTGTTTCACTCCCAATCGCTCTGCCATCTCCCCTTGAGTAAGATTCAGCTTTTTGCGCAATGTCCGAAGCGCTAAATATTCCTGGTGAAGTTCATCGGTTCTTGCCTCGATTTTTGCCCTTCTTTCTGGCGTCAGTTGAGTCATTCTTTCTTCGAGTGTGGTCATCTTTTTCATCTTCCTTATCGTTCTGAAGCTTTTCTAAGTGCTCTGTAAATCTTTTATCTGCGATCGGGATGGATTCTTTATACCAACGCGCATTTCCGGTTTTATTTCCGCCCAAAAGCAGAATGGCAAACCGCCTTGGATCGAATGCAAACAGAATTCGCCACGGCTCCCCTCGATACTGCACCCGAAGCTCTTTCATATTTGAGTGTTTACTTCCCTCAAGGGTATCTGCATAAGGACGAGAGAGCTTTGGGCCTTCTCTTTGCAGTAGACCCACCACGACTAAGATTTCATCTTGAAGCTCTTCCTCTTGCCCTTCAAACCATTCCGTATATTGCTTATGCTCTTCAATCTGCCATTTCATAAACTCATTATATTCCATTTTGGAATATTTTGAATTCTAAATACATCTCAAATCTCTTACGGACTATGGCGATCGCATAAAGAAGGTGATCGGTTTCACCTTAACCTCTGCGGCAAAGGATCGCATAGGGTCTTTTGAAAGAAGGGAAGAAAGGCGATCGCCCCAGCCTTTGCGTAAGATTGGCGATCGCCTTCTTCATCGTATTAACGAGATAGAAGTATTTCAGCACCCCGCGCCTGCACCTCTAGCACTTGAGCCAACGCAACTTGAACCACCTCAATCCCAGCACCCACTTCAGACGATCGCTCCGTTAAACAACGCTTCCACTGGCGACTCCCCGGTTGCCCTGCAAAAAGCTGAAGTATATGCCGCGTAATCTTATGCAGCTTTAGCCCCTGCTCTGTCCATTGCGCAACATAGGGCAACATCCTGTTCACAATAGCTTCAGGCGTAAGCACCTCAGACTCTTCTCCATAAATCATTCGATCCGCCGTTGCAAACAGAAACGGATTATCGTAGGCGGCACGTCCCATCATTACGGCATCCACAAAGCGTAAGTGATCTTGCGCCTGAGCAAGGGTCTGGATGCCGCCATTAATTTCAATCACTAGATCTGGAAAATCTTGCTTCAGCCGATACACATCGGTATAACGCAATGGGGGCACATCGCGGTTTTCCTTTGGGCTTAAGCCTTGGAGCCATGCTTTACGGGCGTGGACTGAAAAGCGATCGCATCCCGCCTCTGCCACCACCGTCACAAACCGCACCATATCCTCATAGGCGTCATTCTCATCAATCCCAATCCGATGCTTGACCGTCACAGGAATTGATGCGGCCTGCCCCATTGATGCTACACACTCCGCCACCTGCTCCGGCTGGGCCATCAGACAAGCGCCAAAATTGCCGCTTTGGACGCGATCGCTCGGGCACCCCACATTCAGATTAATTTCGTCATAGCCCATGTCTGCGGCAATCTGAGCACATAGAGCCAACGCCTTTGGGTCATCTCCCCCCACCTGAAGGGCGAGGGGTTTTTCTGCCGGAGAGAACCCGAGGAGACGATGGCGATCGCCATGCATAATGGCTGCACTTGTGACCATCTCTGTATACAGCAGCGTCCGGCGCGTAATTTGCCGCATAAAATACCGAAAATGACGATCCGTGCGATCCATCATTGGAGCCACGCTAAGCAGATGATTCTGAGACATTGTTACTGCCCCGTCGTATCTAGAAAAGTTTGAACCGTCCCATCTTGATGCAGCAACATCCGAATACTTGGACGGCTCCCTGCCGCAGGAGCAGAAACAAATGCACCAGAAGTTTGTGGCAAAGGCACCTGCCCCAAATACTGCTGCGCCGATACACCCAGCGGCTCCACCGCACCCAGCGATCCATCTCCATTCACCGTCACCCGATACTCCAAGGTTTTGGGTGGCGGCGAAGCGGGCTGCCATCGTGACGCCACATAATCGCGCACTTCCGCAACCTGAGGAATCGTATCAAACAACGTGGATTGCCGAGCCGCTACTTGAGGATCGGGCGCAGACTTTGCAGATTGAGTCAATGCTCTAGAGCGCTCCATACTGTTGGAGCTAGGGGCCGATGCCACTATCTGCTGTTCATTTGCATCTTGAGTCGCCCCACGCACCTCAGGTGCGCTAGCAACAGTTTGAGAAGGCTGAGTATTCTTCGTAGGACGGGATGCGCCAGCAGTTGAACCTGTGGAGGCAGAACGCTCAGACGATGCGACATCTTTCTGGGCTGAAGGAGCTGCCGCCAAGGGATTAGAAGAACGGGTTGGAAGCTGAATAGACGGCAAATTAAGGGCACGAGGCGGTGCGGAAGGGACAGGGGGCAGCGCCGACGGTGCAGGCGTTGCCGATGGAGCCATTGCGGTTGTGGACGATGGGGAAGAAGTATTTACAGCAATAGGTCCCGTCTGAAATAAACGCCAAGTGGCGGTACCCAGACCCACCGTAAGCAGCACCAGCGCCGCACTTCTGAGGAACGGCATCACCACAGGGCGCTCTGCGGCAATGACACTGGGCAGTTGCTGGAGATCGGCAGTGCAGTCTTCTAGGGCCGTTGCCAAGTCATAGAGCTGGGATGCCTTCAGCACTAAGCTTGGGCCAGATTGTGCTGTGGCTAAGTTGCCCAACAGCAATTCATGGGTGAGCAAACTGCGGGGACGTAGTGCAACCGCACCAGAATCTTCAGGGGAGGGAACGGGTGAATCGGTTTGTTCTGAAGGGAATAACGGGAGGTCAGTGGGTCTACTGGCTAAAACCGTTTGAATATATTGGGTGACGGTTTCGGTTAAGGCCGATAGCTGGGTTTCATCGCCATAGATTTCGACGGAGTCTCGGGCGCGCTGGGCCAAACTATCAAAACTCAGCAAAAACTGAAGCGATTTAATGGTGGGGGTTCGAGTCCATCGCGATAGGGGCGACGCTTTTGCTGTCACCTCAAGGGTGCAGGTGGGCGGCGTGTATAGCTTAGAAATGGTGGGGCTAAGAACAGACATTGCGCTTCATTGCCGAAGGAATCAATGGAAAGAAGGTAGCTTAGAACAAATAAATCAGGGGTTGAGTCTTAGAGAGTGCCGAGGTGAAATTTACCGAGATCGATCTAAAAGGGCCATCCACAACCGACGGACGCCTTGGGGGGCACTATAAAACAACAGATCTATTAATAGTTTTAAACCGAGATCGGTTAAGGTTGCAGGGGTTTGGTGATCATCTTCCATGCGCTCTTGGTAGAGGTTTGTAAATTGATCTAAGTAGTCTCCCAGCAAGGCAGCTTGGTGGGGTGGACGATTTTGCTCGGTGAGGTCTTCTAGTAGACAAACCGCACGACGAATCGTTGCGTGATGATTTTGAGCCAGATGGCAGCTAATCAGCACCAGCGATCGCGCTTCTTCGATATCCAGCTTTTTGCGTCCGCCCGTCCCCCGTCGAATGGGGTTAGACTGTCGCAGCCGCCATAGGGCAACGCGATCGCCCACCATATCCTGGACGCCCAATTCTGAGGCAGCCTGAAGCATGGCATCGGATCCAAGGCCCGTCAACGCCTCTAGGCACAGCAGCACCAGATCGAGCTGGGTTTTAATATTGTCTAGCTGATCCCCATCAGGGCTTGCCACAGGGCCACCCCACTGACGGGCGTCAGCGAGCGGATGAACGGTGGCGATCGCATTGACAGAAGAGTCCATGGTGTCATTGAATACAATGCACCCTCATTATTAGTCTGTAGGCAGACCTCAGCGCAAGATCTTCGGTCAATTCGGCCTAAAGTTTAAATCCTCCTTGCTGAGTGCGGTGTCCTTCCATCACAATGGCGCAACCCTACCCTAATTGAGCGCTGGTTTCTGAAACTGCAACGCCTGAGGGCCAAAATAGAGAACCCCTTGATAGATGTCTGGGTCAAAGTTCTTGGCCTGGTTGACTGACAAAACTTTTCGCTTGGCGGTTGAAACCGCAGCTACAAGAACGAAATCCGCCTTCGCGGATTGCTAGAACCCTTGATATATTTAGTCTGCGTAGGCAGACTTTGTTCTTGTAGGCGCGATTTCAATCGCTGGCTTTAATGACGAAT
>JANLSD010000391.1:0-8043 GCA_031362245.1 Acaryochloridaceae cyanobacterium OTE_25_metabat_464
CCCCACCCTAGCCCTCCCCTTGCTAAGGGGAGGGAACAATATTCTCCGGTTTCCCCCCTTACCAAGGGGGGACTAAGGGGGGTAATGCAGGATGCTGGCAAGAAGTCTGACTTGTGCCTCAACGGTAGCCAAATTCTGACAGATAACCCACAAAACGACAATCAACGACTGGCGGGAGTCAGTTCCTTTGGGTTTGGTGGCACCAATGCCCATGTCATTTTGGCAGAAGCGTCCGCCATAGAGATACAAATCGCGAGGCAAATGGAGCAAAAATCGTCTTGTCAACTCTTACCTTTGTCCGCTCGGAGTCCCGTCGCTTTACAGACATTAGCTCAAAATTATCGAGTCTTCCTACAGTCTGAAACAGCTCAAACCTATTCCTTAACTGATATTTGCTATACCGCCAGTGTCCGCCGTAGCCACCATTCCAATCGCCTAGCAGTCGTCGGTCACTCCTACTCAGAACTGGTTGAGCAACTGGATATTTTTCTACAAAAAGCGACCCATACCACTAAGGATTCTGAATCTCAGCCGGAGGAAAGCACCTCACTGCAATCGCTTGCGAAGTTTTACCAACTGGGTTATCCCGTTGATTGGTCTCGCCTATACCCACAAGGTTCCTGTGTTCCCTTACCAACCTATCCCTGGCAGCGTCAGCGTCACTGGTTTTGCCCATCCATCCCGCCCTTAGCTTCAGTTGTGGAATTACAACAAGCGAAGACTCAGCCATCACCACATCGGTTGACCCGCGATCGCCTGCTTGCAACACCGGAGTGCGATCGCCTTGGTCTACTGGAATCCTACTTTCAACAACGCCTGAGCCGCATCCTTGGGATGGGAGCAGCCCAACTGTCTATCCATGCCCCACTCCAAACCATAGGGCTAGATTCATTAATGGTGCTAGAACTCAAGCACAACCTTGAGACTGATCTAAAGCTAACCCTAGGCGTTTCCGAATTTCTGGACTGTCCCAGCCTTGCCCAGTTAGCCAGTCGCGTTTTAGCAACACTCACCCCACCCACCTCCAGCTCGAATATCAGTTGGGAGGAAGGGCTGTTATGACCGTTGAGAGCTTGTTAGCGGAACTAGAACAACAGCAGATCCACCTTTGGGTGGAAGATGACCAGCTCCGCTATCGTGCGCCTCAGGGGGCTTTAACCGAAAGCTTGCGTGATGCCATTGCACGTCAAAAGCAAGACATAATGCTGCGGTTGCAGCCATCTCCTCAACTGCCTCAACTCACGCCTGCCCCTGCCCAGCACTATCAGCCGTTTCCTCTAAACGATATCCAGCAGGCTTACTGGCTGGGGCGAAGCGGAAACTTTGAAATGGGCAATGTCTCCACCCACGTTTATCTAGAAATTGATTGTCAGGGCTTGGACTTAAAACGGCTCAATGATGCCTGGAATCAGGTCATTGATCGCCACGAGATGCTTCGAGTCGTTGTCTATGAAAATGGTCAGCAGCAAATTCTAGAAACCGTTCCACCCTACGACATGACGGTTCTGGATTTACGTGCAGAGAGTGAGGAGGCGGACTCTTGGTGCGGAGCTATCGCCACTCAATTAGCTACCCTGCGTCAGCGAATGTCCCATCAGGTGCGCCCAGCGGATCAATGGCCTCTGTTTGAGATTTGCGCCAGTTGCCTGAATGGTGACACCACACGCCTACACATTAGTATTGATGGCTTAATTGCAGATGGTCGCAGCCTATTTTTGCTGTTTCAGGATTGGGCACAATGGTATCAAAATCCAGCTTTGGCTTTGCTGCCGCTACAGCTTTCCTTTCGGGATTATGTGCTTGCAGAGACGGAACTTCAGGAATCCCCGGCGATTCAGCCTGCTCTGGATTACTGGCGCAATCACCTTCCCACACTCCCTCCTGCTCCAGCGCTGCCTCTAGCGAAAAATCCCAGCACTGTAGACCATCCTAAATTTGTGCGATATGGCGATCGCCTAGCACCAGACACTTGGAACCGTCTCAAAGCCAATGCCCAGGCTAAGGGTTTGACACCCTCTGGCGTTCTCTTGGCAGCCTACGCTCAAGTGTTAGCAACCTGGAGCAAGAGCCTTCAGTTCACTCTGAATGTGACGCTCTCTAATCGACTTCCCCTACATCCACAAGTAAGTGACCTTGTAGGAGTATTTTCTTCGATTGATTTATTGGAAGTAGACTATTCCCAACAAGATTCCTTTGCAGACCGCGCACTACGCCTGCAACAGCAACTCTGGAAAGATTTAGACCACTGCCAACTGAGCGGTATTCGAGTTCTGCGAGAACTAGCACGTCTGCGACAAACGGGCGCAAGTGCCCAGATGCCTGTCGTATTCACAAGCACATTACTAGATCTCTCTCAACTGGGGTGGATGGGAGAAATTGTCTACTGGATCACCCAAACCCCCCAGGTCTGGCTCGATTGTCAAGTTTACGAACAGCATGGCGGACTGTTTTTTAGCTGGGATGCCGTCGAGGATCTGTTTCCCGATGGACTTGTCGCCAGCATGTTTGGCGCTTATCGAACGCTTTTGCAACAACTGGCAGATGAACCAGAAATTTGGCTGAAATCCTATCTATCATTGATTCCAAAGCCACAGCATCCCGAAATAAATGCAACCCCTATCCCCAATGAGTTGCTCCACACGCTGTTCAACCATCGCGCAAAGCAGCAGCCAGAAAAGGTTGCAGTGATTGCAGGCGATCGCTCCCTCACTTACAGCGAACTCCACCATCAGTCCCATCAAATTGGACATTGGCTGCGTCAACGGGGAGCGCATCCCAATCAGCTCATTGCAGTGCTGATGGACAAAGGCTGGGAACAGATTGCTGCGGTTTTAGGGGTGCTGCAATCGGGAGCCGCCTACTTGCCCATCGATCCCACCCTACCCCCAGAGCGTTTGCATTATGTTTTGAAGGATGGGGAAGTTGGCCTAGTACTCACTCACTCCTACTTGAGGGACAAACTGGATTTGCCTGATACTCTCCAGTATTTGTGTGTCGATACCGATGAACTCGACGCAGTAGCCTCCCCTCTAGAAGCAATTCAGACTCCCGACGATCTGGCCTACGTCATCTATACTTCCGGCTCAACGGGAACTCCCAAAGGCGTGATGATTGCCCATCGGGGCGTTGTGAATGCGATCGCCACCACCAACCAACACTTTGCAGTTAGCACTACGGATCGCGTTTTGGGATTAACGGCTCTGCATCACGATATGTCCGTCTACGATATCTTTGGGATCTTGACTGCGGGGGGTGCGATCGTCCTGCCAGAAACGGTTTCTCAACGCGATCCAATCCATTGGCTAGCGTTAATTTATCGGCACCAAGTCACCCTTTGGAATTCGGTGCCTGCGATGATGGAGATGTTGCTGGAGTCAATTTCTGGTCGGGAATTGCAAGGTCAGGAGTTGGGGCAATACGGTTCGGATAAGCTCGATATTGTTGCACTCGCCCCCCTAACCCCCCAATTCGGGGGGGGAATGGCCCAAGATTTTGCATTTCTCCCCCCTTTCTTATGGCCCTGTGGCCTTGAATTGGGGGGCTGGGGGGGCCAAGTGCAAGGTACACATAGCTTGTCCAAACAGTCTTGGAGATTAGGACAATCACTCCGCCTAGCCTTTCTGGGTGGAGATTGGATTTCGCTATCCTTACCAGAACGGCTGCGTTCCTGGGTGGAAACCGTTCAAATTGTGAGTGTTGGGGGGCCAACCGAAACCACACTATGGAATATTTGGCATCCCATTGAGCGAGTCGATCCAGCCTGGAAGAGTATTCCTTATGGTCGTGCGATCGCCAATACCCGATACTACGTACTCAATGAGAAACTAGAACCCTGCCCAGATTGGGTTCCTGGTCAGCTTTATTGTGCGGGAGTTGGTCTCGCTCAGGGCTACTGGCGAGATCCAGAGAAAACCAAGGCCCGTTTTATTCATCATCCTCAAACGGGAGAACGCCTGTATCAAACAGGGGATCTTGGACGCTATTTGCCCGACGGAAACTTGGAATTTCTAGGTAGGCAAGATTTTCAAGTCAAAATCAACGGCCTACGGATTGAACTGGGTGAGATTGAGTCGGTCTTAAGTCAACATCCCCTGGTTCAGTCAACCGTTGTGGTGGCGGGGCCTGAAAAATCTTTGGTTGCCTACATAGTGCCCAAAAGCGAGAGTCTCTCTGAGAATTCCTCTGATATTTGGGAGGAGGGTTTCCGTCAGTATCTTGCGAAACAATTGCCTGCTCACATGGTACCTACCCGTTTTGTCCGGTTGGAACAGCTCCCGCTGACGGCGAATGGCAAAGTTGATCGCCAAGCCCTCTCTAAAATCCAGCCTCACAGTTCAGAAGCGGTTGATGCCGACGAAGCGCCACGTAATTCTACAGAAATTCAACTTGCTACCATTTGGAAAGAACTGCTTGGATTAGAAAAAATCGGCATTCACTCCCATTTCTTTCAGATGGGTGGAAGTTCATTGCTGGCAGTACGGCTCGTCAATCGCATTGCCAATGCTTTTCAGGTCGAATTACCGTTAAATCGTTTGTTTGAGTCCCCTACGATCGCCGCACTATCGCAATACTTAGAACATGCACAGGCAACGGTTGCCTATCCCAAGCTCGATCTGCTATCAGAGGCCGTACTAGATCCTGAAATTTGTTTGGGGGATCGCCCAGCGTACTCCGTTACCCAACTACAATCTATTCTACTCACAGGTGCGACAGGCTATCTGGGCGCTTTTCTGTTGTATGAACTGCTCCAGCGGACTAACGCAGTGATTTACTGTCTGGTGCGTTCTGACACGATCGCATCCGCTAAAGCCCGATTGCGCTCAAACCTAGCGCTTTACTCCCTTTGGAATGAAGGACTGGGCGATCGCATTATTCCTATCCTAGGAGACTTATCCCAACCCCTGTTGGGACTAACACAGGAGCAATTCCAAGCGTTGGCGAGCGAGATTGATAGCATCTATCACAATGGTGCGGTGGTCAACTTTACCTATCCCTATGCAGCCTTAAAAGCCACCAATGTTTTGGGAACACAGGAAGTATTGAGGTTAGCCGCACAATCCAAAACCAAACCCGTCCACTTTGTTTCCAGCACCCATGTATTCCCCACCGATCCAAACGCAGAGAACCAGACTGTCTGGGAAAACATGAACTCTAATAGCACAGAAAATTTACCCACAGGCTATGTCCAAAGTAAATGGGTTGCGGAGAAATTGATTGCGATCGCCCAAACCCGAGGCTTGCCCATCTCTATCTATCGGCCTTCCTTTATTGTGGGTCATCAAGAAACTGGGGCAGGAAATGCCCAAGACCTCATGTTTCGCATGATTAAAGGCTGCATTCAGCTTGGCATTGCGCCAGATATTGACCTGTCTTTCAATATTGTTCCTGTCGATTACGTCAGTAAGGCGATCGCCCATCTTTCTACAAAACCAGACGCATTGGGAGAAACCTTTCATCTCGTCAATCCCTACCACGTTGCCATCGGTTGGCATCAGATTCTGCAATGGCTTCAGGCATTGGGCCATAACATTCCAGTCATTGCATACCCTCAATGGCTTACTGCACTCCAAAATAAGAGCGATCAACATTCGGACAACGCGCTTTATCCACTTCTTCCCGTGTTTTTGGAAACCAGTCAAGGCCCTTCGCCTGACCTGATTCATTCAAGACATGAGATTCGGTTTGATTGCCAAAATACCCTGTCTCACCTGTCAGATACCGCGCTCAATTGCCCACCCATTGACCTGAATTGGTTGAGGAAATACCTTTCATTTTTCCGAGATGATGCAGTTCTGACACCTATTAAACCACAACAATAATGAGGTCAAAATGAGAATCAAGTCTGGCGAATCCGCAAAGTCTTTTCACGTTGAGGACATTCACGGTCAATCAAAATCCTTACAAAATTATGCAGGCAAGAAACTGCTTTTGGCCTTCTTTCGCTATGCTGCCTGCCCCCTGTGTAACTTGCGCGTCCATCAACTGATTCAGGCATATCCCACCCTGCAATCGAAGGGAGTCGATATTCTTGCGTTCTTTGAATCTCCCAAAGACAAGATCCTTAAATATGTTGGCACACAGGATGTCCCGTTTCCGATTGTCGCGGATCCTGAGCGAGAGATTTATAAGCTTTATGGAGTGGAGTCTTCTGTCGTAGGAATGATGAAGGGATTGTTGCGGATTTCAGATTTTTCTGAAGCTGCGGCTAAAAAGCTAATGTTTTTTGATCCTCATAATGACATTGCCCTCATTCCTGCCGATTTCCTGATTCAACCCGACTTGACCATCCATGCCGCCTATTACGGCAAGGATATTGGCGATCATCTCGATCTTGCCTTTATCCATCTGTTTGCTGAACTAAAGGAGGAACCTCAAATCGCATAGTTTTTTTGATTTATTTCAATCACACCCTTCCACCCAGTTTGAACTCATTTGTGTTGTTTAAATGCTTTTTATCATGAAATTCTTTTGCCGATTCAATCTAGTCATGACAGTTCTATTGCTAGGTGTAACGACACTCTCAACCACTGTCACCGCGCAAACTCCTGTCAAAGAAACTGCTCCTGCATCTCAAACTCCAGCAACGCAGATGGTCATACAGTCCGGCAATTTTATTGCGACAGGTGAGCCAACTTCAGGCGTGGCTCAAATGGTTAAAGAGAATGGACGCTACTATCTAGATCTGAGCGAAGACTTTAAGACCAAATCAGGGCCAAAACTGGTTGTCGTCTTAACGAATTTCTTTGAACCGCCTAAAAGACTGGTGCCTGGAACATTCATCAAATTGGCCAAGCTCCAAAAAATCAAAGGTGCCCAGCGGTATGAAATTCCCAGCACTGTCGATCCCAATACGTTTCACTCCGTCGCGATCTGGTGTGAGCCGTTTAATATCACCTTTGGTCATGCAATGCTTGTAGTGCCGCGTCGTACTGGTTCCCGTTAAGGATTATGGATTAAGACCTAGCGATTGAAATCGCGGCTACAAGAACAAAACCCACCTGCGTGGGTTGAAATCCACTCCTAGTCCGCGCAGGAGGTCACTGAACCTGCCGAAGTGCGGACATCGTTTTTGTAGGCGCGGTTCTCTTCGAGAAGCCGCTCCGCGTCCCAACCGCTGGCCTAAATTCCTCTAACCCCACTCACACCCATCAGTGCTATGTCCGATCGCCCCAAAACCACCACTCCCTTCAAACCAGAAAAATCAATTTTTTCCTGGGTGGGCAGCGTGTCCTATCGCTATCGACTCGTCATCATAGGAATTTGGGTTCTGGTGCTGATACTCAGCCTACTCAGCGCACCCCGTCTCGATAGCATCCTGAAAGGGCTTGGTGTTGTCTACGAACAAGGCGCAGCAGGTCAGGCAGAACGGCTCCTAAAACAAGAGCTAAACCTAGAAACCAATTCTCTCGTCGCCATTTTTCAGAGTCCGACGAGAGACACATCAACATCCTACAGAGCAGAAATTGAGCAAACCCTAGATCAAATTCAGCGACTGGATGGCGTGAAGGCGATCGCCCGTGCCATCGACCACCCTGACTACCACAGCGCCGACAAACGCACAGAGTACAGCACCATCAGCTTGAGCGTTGAAGATACCCAAGCCTTTCCGGTGATTGAGCAAATTGAACAACACCTGAAACAGCAATCCACCCTTGGGCTAAATGCATTTTTGACCGGAGAACCCGTCATCGATCGCGACGGTCAACGCCTGACCCAGACAGATTTGCAGCGAGTTGAACTGTTAGCGCTACCCTTAACCCTTATTGCGCTTTTATTTGTATTTGGCTCAGTGGTTGCGGCGGCACTCCCCGTCATTATGGGGGTGATGGCAGTTTCCATCACGTCTGGGCTGTTGGCAATCATTACCTTACAGTTTGATATTTCGGTACTGGCGCTCAACCTCACCACAATGCTGGGATTGGGGCTGGGCATTGACTACTCCCTCCTGATCGTCAGTCGCTTCCGCGAAGAACTGCAACCCGATTCCGTAGAACAGACCGTCATTCGCACCGTCGATGCAGCGGGACGAGCCGTATTCTTTTC
>JANLSD010000389.1:0-30535 GCA_031362245.1 Acaryochloridaceae cyanobacterium OTE_25_metabat_464
CCCCTTTTTAAGGGGGATTGAGGGGGATCGAGTGTAACGGTTTCCTGGGAAATCATTATTTGTGATCTACTGATACTCACAGATTCACTTCAGAAAATCGGTATAAGGTTGAACGTCTTTCAATATCCCAATCAAAAATGGGCTGAGGTAAAATCCCTCAACCCATTTTATCTGGCTTAGTCAGTGCTCAACAAGCGCTTTAGCCTGCTTTTTCACTCACAACTGCACCATTCTTCGGCTGAATCAGCCCATACCCCCCATGATTCCGTTCGTAGATCACATTGAGCTGCCCTGTCTCTGAGTTATGGAAAACATAAAAATCGTGATCGACGAGATCAAGCTGCTCTAGGGCATCTTTTACAGCCATCGGCGGCATGGCAAAGTACTTGTAGCGCACCACCTCGTCAACCTCATCCGGCAAAGCAGGAGTACGATCCGCGACTAGACTGGTTGCCACAGCCTGATCTGTCGTCACTTCAAGATCATCTTTAGTGCGGATATAGGTTTTGTCCTGCCGCTTTTCTTTATACTTGCGCAACTGGCGCGCTATCTTATCTGAGACCAAGTCAATACTGGCGTAAAGGCTCTCTGAACTTTCTTCGGCACGAATGATAGAGCCATTAACGAAAAGCGTTACCTCTGCATTTTGGCTATCGCTGATCCTAGGGTTTGAAGCCACCGATAGGTGGACGTCAATTTCAGTCGTTAAATTCTGGTAATGATTGGCGGCTTTCTCGATCTTTTGATGCACGTAGTCTCGTATTGCATCAGTTACCTCAATATTCTTACCGTGAATTACAAACTTCATAAGGTTTGTCTCCCCTGTATTGACGTTAACTTAACCCTAACACTTTGTTTACCTGCCGTTGAGCACTACATCAGGGGTCTTTAAGATGATTTGTAATCCTTGACAATTCGTAATTACGATCGTTGCTAATCCTCGTATATTTACGCTTGTTTTCTGCTAGAAGCTCTAAAATAAGCCATGATGCTGCCCTATTCTCCCCTTACACTTCGCCCGTGCTGTTTTTACAATTGTGGAGTCATGACTTACGCACAGGCATGGGAATGGCAGAAAACGCTGGTGCGTGATCGCATCTCCAACCCCGATGCCTCGGAAACCCTCATTCTCCTAGAGCATCCACCCGTCTATACCCTAGGCCAAGGCGCAACCTTAGCCAATCTGAAGTTTGACCCCGAAACCGCGCCCTATGAGCTTCACCGCACAGAACGCGGGGGTGAAGTGACCTATCACTGTCCTGGACAGATCGTGGGATACGCCATCCTAAATCTGAAGCTGTTTCAGACCGATTTGCATTGGTATCTGCGTCAGCTTGAGGAAGTGGTGATTCAAACGCTAGGGGTATATGGACTGAAGGGCGATCGCATCTCTGGTCTAACAGGCGTCTGGGTGGAGGGGGTTAAGGTGGCTGCGATTGGGATTAAGGTGAGCCGTTGGGTGACGATGCATGGGTTTGCGCTCAATGTGTGTCCCGATCTGGATGGTTTTAGACAGATTGTGCCCTGCGGGATTGCAGATAGACCTGTGGGTCGCATGGCGGATTGGGTTCCTGCGATCAATCCGGTGCAGGTTCGGCAAACCCTGGCGTTGAAGTTTGCGGAGGTGTTTGGGCTTGAGTTGAGACAGGGGGGAGTAGCCATGAACGGAATCTTTAATGACCTCCCCCTCAACTTAAGCGAACATTGATCGCGCTAAGTCCACAGAGAAATATCCAGCACCCTTTGCATCTCCCGCCAAAACCCGAAACGGTTCCGTCGGTTCGCCAAAGCAGTCTAAAACCAAAGCCGCACCCTCAAAGTTGTGATTACGGGTGTAGTCATTAATGGTGATGATGGTTTTGAGATCCGCCTGGGCCGCTGAGAGTAGACCATTCTCAGAATCTTCGAGGGCAAGACATTCTTCCGGTGCCCAACCCATTTTTTCTAAAACATGGATATAAATATCCGGTGCAGGTTTTTTGGCAGGCACAATATCCCCCGCCGCAATAATGTCAAACCAATCTAGGCTCTCTTTGCCAAGGGTCTGCTCTAGCAACACCGTTACATTGGGCATTGTGGTGGTGGTGGCGATCGCCAGCCTTAACCCAGCCTCCCGTGCCTTGTTGATCAACCGCTCAGCACCCGTCCGCAGGGGAATCTGGCCCTCAGCAAGGAGTGTGCAGTAGTGCTCCGTTTTGGCAGCGTGGAGTCCGGCAATAAAGCCTTTGAGATCTGCTGGGGATTCAAAGCCAGGGTTGTATTTATCTAAATAATGACGGATGCGTTCTTTGCCACCCGTGATCGCCAACAGTTCACCGTAGAGTTCTACAGACCAGTTCCAGTCTAGGTTAGCTGATTGAAAGGCTTGATTAAAGGCAACCCGATGCCCATCGCGCTCGGTATCGGCTAAGGTGCCATCAACGTCAAAGATGAGTGCTTTTAGCATTCAAACAAGAAACTCTACAGGACTTTTCCATTTTTTGCGATCGCGTCTCAAAGTACAAGGGCGTTTTAGAAAAAGTCATGGACAATCCCTTCGTTTATGCTGAGAATGACCCATTTTCGGAGCACCCATGATGATTCCTGCTTGGCTTGTGATTGGTGGCGTGGCCCTTCTCGTAGCTCTAGCCATGAATCGACTCCTAAACAGCGACCTGCGCTGGTTCCTCAGACTCCGTCGTCCCCGCTGGCTAACCTTTGAATGGGCCATTCCCATCATCTGGACCGTAATCTTGATCTGTGGCGCTTGGTCTGCTTACATTGTTTGGGTTACGGAACCCAGCACCCCCCGCTGCTGGATTTTAATGGGGGCTTATTTGCTCCTAGAGATTGTAATTTTGGCCTATACCCCTATCATGTGTAGCTTCCGCAGCTTGAAGGTAGGAACCATGATTGGCGCAACAGGCTTTTTCGTCGGCTTAGCGTTAAGTGTAGTCGTTTTCCCCCTTTCAAGCTGGGCCGTTATGCTGTTGCTGCCCTACTTACTCTGGAGTCCCATTGGCACCTTTGTAACCTGGCAAATGATTCCACTGAATCCTGGCGCTGCTTAACAGAGACGCTGAAAGCGGTTCGTTTCAATAATGTATGGTTTAATACATTTATTTAATTCAATCTGCTGAGCAGTAGTTATTTTCAAAGCGTATGGAGAACCCCCCGATGAAAAGAGTCGCCCCCCTGTTTTTAAGCCTTCTGTTTGCCAGTAGCATTGTTGCCTGTGGTAAAAGCTCAGAAACCCCTACCAGTCCTCAGGCACAGCTTGCTCCTGGATCCGTTGCAGCGGGTACAACCTTTGAAGTTTCTGTGCCCAGCGAAATATCTTCCGGCAAAAACCGTGACAAAGATGAGCTTGTCTTGCCAGTCAAAAGTCCATTGGTCGGCGGAAACCCTGTCCTGAAGGGAGCAAAAATTGAAGCCCATCTAGAAGATGTGGTCAAGGCCCAAAAAGGGAAAAAGGCGAGCCTTCACTTGGTCTTTGACGACATTGTGTTCAAAGATGGGAAATCTGTGCCCATTGATGCCACGCTTGTGAATACAAAAATCGAATCCAAGACAAAAGGACAGTTTCTCAAGAACGCTGCCATTATTGCAGGGGGAACTGCTGCGGGGCATTTTGCAGGCAAAAAGCTAAACAAAAAACACGGGGGGCTGATGGGGGGTGCCGCCGCTACTGCGTTTGTACTGGCCAGCCCAGGGGGCGAGGTGGTACTTAAGAAGGGATCAGAGCTAGATCTCAAGCTCAAAACGCCTCTTGATCCTGCTAAAGCCGAAAATTAAGCACATGAACACTATTTGCCTAGGTTCCTCAAAAAAGCCTAGGCAAGAATCGTCTCGCTTCAGAGTAAAATAATAAGTTTGCACCCGCTTACGCTTTGCTGGAAGGAGACTATCACCTATGGCCCGCATGTACTATGATGCTGACGCCAATTTAGATCTATTAACAAATAAGACAATTGCCATTATTGGCTACGGTTCCCAGGGCCATGCCCACGCTTTGAATCTCAAAGACAGCGGCGTCAATGTCATTGTGGGGCTATACGAAGGCAGTAAGTCCGTCAAGATTGCGGAAGATGCTGGCCTGAAGGTGCTTTCTGTGGCTGATGCTTCTAAGGCTGCTGACTTCATCATGATTTTGCTGCCCGATGAAGTCCAAAAGACCATCTACACCAACGAAATTGAGCCGAATTTATCTGAAGGCAAGGTTCTAGCCTTTGCCCACGGGTTCAATATTCACTTTGCTCAGGTCTTGCCACCAAAGAATGTGGATGTGGTAATGGTGGCTCCCAAAGGCCCTGGTCATTTGGTCCGTCGTACCTACACCCAGGGTCAAGGGGTTCCAGCACTGTTTGCGGTGTATCAAGATGCTTCGGGCCAGGCCCGCGATCGCGCAATGGCCTATGCCAAGGGCATTGGTGGAACCCGCGCTGGGGTTCTCGAAACCACCTTCCGTGAAGAAACCGAAACCGATCTGTTTGGGGAACAAGCAGTGCTCTGTGGTGGCTTGAGTGCGTTGATTAAGGCTGGGTTTGAAACCTTGGTCGAAGCAGGGTATCAGCCAGAATTAGCCTACTTCGAGTGTCTTCATGAAGTGAAGCTGATTGTAGACCTTGTGGTTGAAGGTGGCCTTGCGAAGATGCGTGACAGCATCTCCAATACAGCTGAGTACGGTGACTTTACCCGTGGCCCTCGCATTGTGAATGATGCGACCAAGGCAGAGATGCGGAAGGTCTTGCTCGAAATTCAGACGGGTCAGTTTGCCCGTGAGTTTGTGCTAGAAAATCAGTCCGGCAAGGCTGGCTTTACTGCCATGCGTCGTCGTGAAGCGGAGCACCCTATTGAAGAAGTGGGTAAAGATCTGCGGGCCATGTTTAGCTGGTTAGGCAAAGACTAGACTCGTTGGGCGATCGCGGTTAAAAGGCATCCTTATTACAATTAAGGATGCCTTTTTCAGTAGGGCACAAACATCTGTGTCCCTTGGTCTTTCAAGGACTTTGGTCTTTCTGCACTTCAGGCATTTATTCTTTCATTTTGGTCATAGCATGTCTAATTCCTATTCCCTGATGATTCACGGTGGTGCAGGTGCCCTTGAAGATCTCAAGCACGAGGCCAGCGAATCAGTATTTCACCAGAGCATTACCGCAATCCTAGAACAGGGGCGTCAACGCCTAGAGCAGGGATGCAGCGCATTGGATGCCGTGGAATATTGCGTGACGCTCCTAGAAGATGATCGCCTCTACAACGCCGGATGCGGTTCAGTCCTCAACGCCGAGGGTAAAGTGGAGATGGATGCGGCGCTCATGAATGGGAGCGACCTGCGGGCGGGAGCAGTAGCCTGCATCAAACAAATCAAAAACCCGATCGCCTTAGCCCGTCGCGTCTTAGATCGGGGGGAACATGTCCTGCTCATGGGCGATGGAGCCTTGGCCTTTGCCCAATTCTGTGAGATGGAAACTTACCCAGACGATTACTTCATTACGGAGTCGCGGATTCAGCAGTTAGCCGAAGCCCAAGCCGCCGGACGTATGACCTTAGACCATGAACGCATCAAGCCCTCCCAAAAATTGGGCACCGTAGGCGCAGTAGCGCGGGATCTCCAGGGCAATCTTGCGGCAGCAACCTCAACGGGTGGGTTAGTGAACAAGCGCTGGGGGCGAGTGGGCGATACCCCTATCGTCGGGGCAGGCGTATTTGCCGATAATGAGACCTGTGCTGTATCCGCAACGGGTTACGGAGAGCAGTTTTTGAGAACGGTTTTAGCAAAAACAATTTCTGATTTTGTCCAGTTTAAGGGGATGGATGCGGACGCTGCGGCAAAAGCGGGGATTGAATATTTGGTCAGAAAGGTAAATGGAGACGGCGGCGTGATTGTAATTGACGGGGCGGGGAATTGCGCAGCGGCTCAGTCCACCTCTGGCTTAATTCGCGGCTGGATTGAGCGGGGTGGCGAAGCGCACTGTAAATTGGGGTAAGCGGAACAAATCCATTGTAGATGGCTTCACAGAGGTCATTAGAGAGGGAGATCCGTTGTCCCAAGCGTCTTAAATCAATAATCTTAAATCAACAGTCTTAAATCAACCCATTAAAGGTAAATTCGATGTCGTTTCATCGATCCGTTATGCTCAGCCTTGTCACCCTTTGCACAGCCTTGACTCTCAGCAATCTGCCTGTAAAGGCTCAAGAAGGTGAACTGGCAGCGCAGGATGCTAAGTCTCAAGTGAACCTGCGATCTGTGGCCAATACTCAAGCTGAGGTTGTAGCAACGGGGAAAGTGGGCGATCGCGTCCATATCCTTAGCACTGTGACCAATAAAGACGGACAAATCTGGTATCGCGTTAAAGTATCGCCGTCAGGGACGGTGGGATGGGTCAGGGGGGATTTGATTAAGGTGTTGGGTGCTTCTAAAACAACAGCCCCTCAAAAACCAACGGTGAAGGCGACACTTAAGGGGGGTAAAAAAGATGCCTCGGCTTCACTCAAACCGCCCAAAGCCGTTACCAAGGCAACCCCTGCAAAATCTGCTGTCGTCCAACCTAAACCTGCGGCAATACCAACGCCTGGGCCTGATGCGGCGATCGCCACTCCTTCCGTCGTCATCTTGGCCTTTAAAACCCCCAACTATGCCGTCCGAGTGTTTAGCGAAGCCGGTCAACTCAGAATGAATTTGTATAACCGAAAGAGCCAGCAGGTCGTGTTAGAAGCGGTTCCAGTGGAGAGCAAAAATTCTGGAAAAACCACAACCTATAGCTATAGCAGCGACCTCAAAGTTACCGTTGTTGTACCTGCAAAGGGCACACCCACCCTAACAACCGTCGCCCTAGGAAATACGCTCCAAGAAGAACCTGAAACCACTCCACCCTCCCCAGGCGTGACGGATACAGCTCCTACAAAGAATCCTTAACTTGAATATTGTTCCAACCCATTAGTGAGGTTTTCTCTCCTAAAAACGCTACGGTTAACCGCAATTAAACCCCTCGATTTATCCAGATGCATTTGTAAAGATAGAAATGTAATCAGTCGAACACAACCACAGGACGACATCAATGACTAACTTCTCTCTCGAATCGGTTTATAGCTGGTATCGCGGTTTAGTTGCCAATCCTAAGTACCGATGGTGGGTCATTGCGGGCACCATGCTCTATCTTTTCAGTCCCTTTGATATTGCCCCAGACTTTATCCCCTTTATTGGACTCGTTGATGACGCGGTTGTTGTCACTCTGTTGGCGACGGAGTTGGCCCAAGTCCTCAAGGAACGCAGCGCTAACTTCAAGCAGAAAAAAGCAGGTCAACCTGTGACTGATGCCACAGCGCCCCTTGATGTAGAAGCGATTGAGATTAATTAATCTCCCGACTGTCGGGAGTAACCCATGAAAAAGGAGGGCTACGTAGCCCTCCTTTTTCATTTTTAAGCGATTACCAAGGTAAAGTTGAAAACCTTACTCTCTATAGGCAGCGGCTCTAGCTTCTGCTTGAGCTTCCACCTTTGGCGCACTAAAAACGGCATTGTAGACAAACCCTGCAATGATAGCGCCCACAATGGGTGCCAACCAGAAGAGCCATAACTGGGCAATATGCTCAGTCCCCGCAAACAGAGCAACCCCTGTACTACGAGCAGGATTCACGGATGTATTGGTAACAGGAATGCTGATCAGGTGAATCAACGTTAGTCCTAAACCAATAGGAACGGGTGCAAACCCTTGAGGTGCACGGGAATCCGTCGCGCCTAAAATGATGATCAAGAAAAAGAAGGTCATTACAACTTCTGTCACCAAGGCTGCAACGAGTGAATATCCACCCGGTGAATATTCGCCAAATCCGTTGGTCGCGAGTGGATTAGAGCCAGATAGCTCAAAACCAGCCTTGCCGCTGGCAATTAGGTAAATAATGCCGCCGCCAACAATGGCTCCAGCCACTTGAGCACCAATGTACGGAGCCAAATCCTTTGCAGGAAAACGCTTGCCAGCCCATAGCCCAAAGGAGACAGCCGGATTAAAGTGACCGCCAGAAATATGGCCTACTGCATAGGCCATTGTTAACACCGTCAAACCAAAGGCAAGAGAGACACCTACAAAAGCAATTCCCAGCAAAAGGGTTGCTTCGCCGCCCTTAGGGCCAAGTTTTGCAGTAAATGCAGCGGCTAAGACCGCGCTGCCACACCCTCCTAACACCAGCCAAAGGGTACCTAAAAATTCTGCAACTAACTTACTAACAAGAGGCATACTTGAGCTTACTCCCATGTACTTCACTAAAAAATGTAAACCATGACTCAAATCATCATGATTTTAGAAGCCCCCCTCTGTTTAGATGCTGCTATTTTTGATACATCTAGAGACCTAGCTTAGGGTGTTTAGATTTTTTGCGCAAATCTTATTTGCTGATTTCTAGGTTTTATTCATAAATCCTTAACAAAATATTCAATCTATCTATGCCGCTTATCATCGCTGCATTTCATAAGTTTGCTGCCCTTAGAAATAGAAATGGATTCTCACTGGGTCACTATCGGTCTTAAGCCGATACGATCGCCGCTTCCCCTTCCGGTCTCAACCTTCCCAAGGTTTGCTGCACTAAATCTTTAAATACATCCAACCGCTGATGTTGGCCAAGCACCCGCTGCACAATCCGCCCCAAAGCCGCACTGTCCAACTGCCAGCCCGACGCAGAAGTGCGATGCACCTCAAACAATTCAATCAAGCTCAATCCTGCCATCCGCGTAAAGTAGGCCGCGCCCACCCCCTGAATGGTTCCACCCACCACATAGGTGGCGGCATTGCCCTTCAACACCGCACTAATCATCTGACTAGAGGCTTCCACTAATCCCATCTGAATCAAGGTTTTGGCTAAAACCCCCGCGATTTCAGTCGCCCGATCTAAAGAAAGCTGGATTTGATACGCCTGGGCTAACGCTTGAATCATCTTGCCCGTGATGGCAGCGGTCGCCACCATATCCAAAGACGGCAACGGGTTTGCAAAGGCTGCACCTGCGGCAATCCACTGATAGCGTTCGATCAGGGGCAAAGTGCGATCGCGTCTAAGCTGATTCAACCCATCCTGAATGGTTGTTTGCACCCCGAGGATTTGTTGATAGGCCCGCTGCAAAACAAGCTGCTTCACCTCTTGGGCTGCGATCCCTTGCATCCGGTTGAGCAAAGATTCAACTTGAGGCTGAGGCGTTTCCCAGGTTTCTTGATAAGTGCCGTCTTCTTGATGACGGCGGATCTTGAAGGGTTGAGGAGACGTGGCGATCGCCATGACATCCTCACCTGCCACCACCCCTTGCACCCGTTGCTTGAGCTGTTCTAACAAAAGCTCAGCCTGAGCGGGTAAATACTGATCTTGTTTGTTGAGCAACAGCAGCACACGCTTACCAAGGCTTTGAAGCTGCTGAAGCGCCCCCCATTCTCCCTGGGTTAAGTCGCCCTGCACCACAAACAGCAGTACATCTATGTCTTTCAGGGCTTCGACACTATCAGGTTGAACGGCTTCTGTCGCCAGTTCATCGGATGTCGTAAAGCACCAGTTTTGCTGAAACAGCTCTGGAGATGCCGCTAACAACTGACGCAAGGTGGTTTTCCCCACGGCGCGGGTGCCCACAATCTGGAGTTCTAAGGTTTGACGGCTCAGGCTTTGCTCAATCTCTAGGAGCTGAGCTGTATAACGCTCCCGCAAAGAAGCCCCATCAGAGGATTCGTTCACCAACTGCTCAAGCTGGGTTTGGACTTGGGCGATCGCCCCTTTGACCTGCGCCAGAGTCAGAACTTTAGCCTTTGTGAGATCTGAAGGTCCTGGCGACTGCCAAAATCGACGAACGCCCCATACACCTGCCCCCGCGAACCCTGCTAAGGTGATGAGTTCAATGGGATTGGGTAAATGCGTAAGACCATATCCAGTGGCGATTAAACCTGCCCCACCGCCAATCAAAAGCTGTTTTGAGAAGGGGAGTGAACCAAACCACTGCTGCATCACGTTTTGAGAATTTGGCATTTGGGCAGACATAGCAGATCAAATCACATAGGACTGCGGATATTGTCTCTGAAAAGGAGGCATTCTGACCAGGGTTGTAATACCCCTTCATAGACCGCCCAAAGCAAAAACCGCACCCAGTTCAATAGGTGCGGTTTTTAGTGGTGGCGGGGCATGGATTTGAACCATGGACCTTCGGGTTATGAGCCCGACGAGCTACCAGGCTGCTCTACCCCGCGTCGCGCTTTACTAATATAACGCACCTGTTCTGGAAATGGGGGTTTTCTAAAAATTAGTTTTCTGGCTTCAAAACATTGGCACCCATCCAGCTCAAATACAGCGCCGAACCCGACAGAATGGGAACCGCCAAAATCTCGGGGACTTCGTAGCTATGCAGCTCTACTACGCGCTGTTGGAGTGCATCAAAGCAGTCCAGAGTTGTTTTGATCACAAGCTGCCATTCCGGTTCGGTCTGAATTTGATCTTGCCACCGATAGACGGATGTGATGGGTGCGAGGCTGACACAGGCAGCGAGCTTTGATTGGACGAGGGACTGGGCGATCGCCATTGCCTCCCTATCAGATGAGGCGCTCACCAGAACCAGACAATACTGTTGTGTCGTCGATAGATTTGACATCATTGCCCTTTCACAAATTAGATTTCCCTTGAAATCCCCTATCGTATCTGCGTTAGACTTTTTGTGGCAGCGTCAACTGTGGACAAAGGCTGAGCATTTCGTAGGGGCGCAAGGCCTTGCGCCCCTACAGCGCGTAATGGATTCAACCCAAAATGCTATATCGCCACAACCTGCCGCTTGCCTCCCAACTGCTGATATAGAGACCCAGAATGCGCGTAATTTTAATGACCGGCAAAGGCGGAGTGGGCAAAACCTCCGTCGCAGCAGCCACAGGCTTACGATGTGCCGAACTCGGATACAAAACCCTAGTCCTGAGTACCGACCCCGCCCACTCCCTGGCGGATAGCTTTGATCTTCCTCTTGGTCATGAAGCCACCCAGATTAAACCCAACCTCTGGGGCGCAGAACTGGATGCCCTCAGAGAACTAGAAAGCAACTGGGGAGCCGTCAAGCGATACATTACCCAAGTCTTACAGGCCAGAGGCATGGAAGGCATCCAGGCCGAAGAACTGGCGATTTTACCTGGGATGGACGAAATCTTTGGCCTTGTGCGGATGAAGCGCCACTACGACGAAGGTCAGTATGATGTGCTGATCATCGACTCCGCCCCCACCGGAACTGCCCTCAGACTTTTGAGTTTGCCTGAAGTGGGCGGCTGGTACATGCGCCGCTTCTATAAGCCATTCCAAAAAATGTCCGTGGCGCTCCGGCCCTTAGTCGAACCATTTTTTAAGCCGATCGCCGGATTTTCGCTCCCTGACAAAGAAGTCATGGATGCGCCCTATGAATTTTATGAGCAGATTGAGGCACTTGAAAAAGTCTTAAGCGACAATACCCAAACCTCCGTGCGTCTGGTGATGAACCCCGAAAAAATGGTCATCAAAGAATCTCTGCGCGCCCATGCCTACTTGAGCCTCTATAACGTCTCCACAGACATGGTGGTCTCCAACCGCATCATCCCCGACCATGTCACTGACCCCTTTTTTATGCGCTGGAAAGAAAACCAGACCATTTACCGCAAAGAAATCCACGATAACTTCCACCCCTTACCCGTCAAAGAAGTCCCGCTGTTTCAAGAAGAAATGTGCGGTCTAGCTGCCTTAGAACGTCTCAAAGACATTCTGTATGATGGCGAAGACCCCGCCCAGGTTTACTACAAAGAAAATACCCTGCGGGTGGTTCAACATGGCAATGAGTATAGTCTTGAAATTTATCTGCCCGGCATCCCTAAAGATCAGGTAGAGTTGAGCAAATCTGCTGATGAGCTTAATATTCGGATTGGCAACCATCGTCGGAATTTAGTCCTGCCCCAGGCCCTAGCCGCCATGCAGCCCTCCGGCGCAAAAATGGAAGAAGACTACCTTAAAATTAGATTTAGTGCCTGAGCTAAAATCAGGGCACATCTTAATAGGTTTCCACGTCTATTTGTATAAGCCAGTCTCCCTAACCCATGCTGCTGGGACACATAGGCATCCTGTACAACTGGCACACTTCTATCTATAACAGGTAGAAAAGGCTGTTACGCTCAGCAGCGAGATCCCCTCTCTTCATAGAACTTCATAAAGTCATGCTTATGTCTTTCCAAAAGCCTTCCGTCCGCCGTTTGAGTTCCGCTCTCATTGCGGGCCTATTACTCACGGGTGTACCCATTATTACGTCTGCTCAGACTAATCCAGGACTCACCTTCTCCTGGGGCGGAAATGGGCCAAGCGGAAAACAGCAGCTCGGCTATGTGCTGGAGTACGGTACACCTGGGCATCCCCAAGATCGCTACCGCCTTAAGATGGGTCGCCAAAAGCTGGCCGTTGATGGCATCACCATTGCCTATCCCGCTTACTTTGACGGCGAGTTTAACGAGAAATCTATTACGCTCCAAGAATCCCCCAAGAATAAGTTTCTTGGGTTTGGCAGGGTGCCTAAAATTGCCCTTACTTCAGTAAAAGTAGACAAGGATAATCGCTTTATTGAGATTGTTCCCGAAGCTCCTATTCCTGCTGGGAAGTCCTTTGAAATTGTTTTGTCTAATGTGCAAAACCCACGTTCTGGGGGGATGTACTACTTTAATGCGAGTATCACTTCTCCTGGTGATTTACCCTTAAAGCGCTATATTGGCACTTGGGTGATCTCTATTTCCAGAAGCTAATTGAAAGGCTCTGATCTCTTTTGAAATGTTGTGGATTAACCCACATTCATAGGCAATTTCTATCTGGAGCCTGCTTTTTTTGTCTGATCCAATGACTTGGCTATTGACCAATGATGATGGGGTGATTGCGCCGGGACTCCTGGCACTGTCGCGATCGCTCTGTCCAGAACAATCGGTTTTGATTGCTGCCCCTCAGGTGCCCCATTCAGGATGCGGACACCAGGTCACAACGGCAACCCCCCTTCAAATTGAGCTGAGACAAGATCTAGCCTTTGAGAATTCCCGAGGGGAAGCCTTGAATCATGTTGCGGTGTTTGGCATTGGCGGGACACCTGCGGACTGTGTACGGGTGGCTCGGTTTCATCTTAAATCGTCCTTGAGCTGGGTCCTGTCTGGGGTGAATGCGGGAGCCAACTTGGGGGCGGACTGCTACATTTCTGGAACGGTTGCGGCAGTGCGTGAGGCGGCCTTGCACGGGATTCCTGGTATTGCGTTGTCTCAGTATCGACAAGGCGATCGCCCCATTGACTGGGATATTGCCAGCGATTACACCATGCGAGTGCTCGACAAACTCCTCACGATGCCCCTCAAGCCAGGATCCTTTTGGAATGTGAATTTCCCCCATCTTGGGCCAACGGATGCCGAGCCTGAGATTGTGTTTTGCGAACCGTCCCATCTTCCGTTGCCTGTCTCCTTCAGGGTAGAAGCAGGGCTACTTTACTATGAAGGCAACTACAGCCAGCGAGATCGAGAACCTGGCAGTGATGTGGATGTTTGCCTGGGTGGCAATATTGCCGTAACTCAGCTTAGTCTTTAACCTTAAGTGCCCAAGCTAAAAAACGTTCTGTATGATAGAGCGTCAATTGGTTGCTAATCCCGTTGAAAACGGTATCAAAGGCATGATCTGCCCAAGGGATCTCGATCATAGCGGCCTGAGCGCCTGCAGATTTCAGACGCTGTTCTAGCGCACGACCATACTTTGACTGCACGACGTGATCTCGCCCCCCGTAAATCAACAGCGATGGGGGGAGTGGATAAGTCATGGGAGCGGTGATATAGCCAAGGGGAGAAGCCCGTCGATACAGCTCAGGGCGCTCCTCGGGGGAACCCCCCAAGAAGGATTTCAAAACGCTACGGGAATTGATGGGGTCAGGGTTCGGCACCTCTCGATATCCTGCGGTCAAGTCAACTGGGCCATAATAATTCACCAATGCTCTAATCGATTCATCGGGAGCAAAGGCGGCTAACATGGCAAGCTGTGCCCCTGCGGATCGCCCCATCACGGCAAGGCGCTGCGGATCCGTTTCAAACTGGGTGGCATGGTGCTTGATATACGTTAAGGCAGCCTGTACGTCTTCAATTTGGACAGGGAACTGATAGCGTGGTGCGAGTCGATAGGTGATCGCCCAAACCACGTAGCCCTGACTCGCCATGTAGCGGTTGAATTCTGTATTGTGGGTAGGGCTGCCACTGCGCCATGCACCCCCATGAATTACCACAATGGCAGGATATTGACCAACTTGAGGGGGGCGATAAACATCAAGCTTAAGAGACACTCCTGCTGGTTTCGCAAAGGGAACGTTAGGGGTGTAGCGAACGGTTTTCTGGGTTGGAATGCCGCGAAACGCGTCTATCAAATCAAATGGGGTCGTTCGCATTCGAGCTAGTACAGCCTTGGGTCGCTCGGCTAGGTAATGGTCGCCAAAGGCCTGATTCATCGCAACATCAGCCCGTTGCGCGACCGTAGGGAACTGAATTAAAGGGCTTAGGCTCACCAGTAGTCCTGCCATACTCAGGACTAGGGCAATTTGATGAATTTGATCTCGATGAATTCGATCTCGCTTTGCGCCCTGTAGCGTAATGAGAACAAGGGTAGTATTTCCGACGAGTAGCCACGGACTAACCTCTGGCGCACCAACACTCAGCGTAAGCAGCAGCAGATTTGGGGCAGGCAGTATAATCCACAGACTGAGTAAAAAAACAGCGGCACTTAAGCTAAAAAGCAGATATTTCAGCAGGGACGATCTAAATTTCGCCACAAATTTACCGTATTGAGCAAACAGTTTTAGAGATTCTGCGAGAATTGCTGAATGATTTGAAGGGTTTCCTGGTAGCGACCCATATTTTGTTGCTTTAAAAATAACTTAAGCGCGCTACTTAAATCTTCTAATCCGTCCGTCAAATTGCCGCTAGCACAACGCGATCGCCCACGCTGAAGCAGGCGATCGCCCTCAAGCAGTGAAGAATCTGGTATTCCAGAAGAAGCTCGGAAAACCTGATCTGAGGGTGTAGGGGTTGGCGTTTCGAAGGATTGAGTCGGTTCTAAAACTTCGCCACAGCGAATACAAAAGCGATTGCCAGGTCGATTTCCAGTATGGTCACAGTAATAGCTGGGGTTGAGATTGGCAGAAGATGCTCTGTCAAACCCAGAGGGCTGGACTTTAGGGATCGCCGTAGGAGACCCGAGGGAACCCGAGGGGGATAGGTCCTCGGCCTGCATGGGTTTGCGTAAAATGGTTTGATTGAGATCCTGGGTTGCTCCGGCAGTATCTCCGAGGGCCGAGCGATGGAGTCCCCTGCGATAGTAGGCTTCAGGATGAGCCGGATTCAGGCGGATGGTTTCGGAGTAGTCGGCGATCGCCCCCTGTAAATCCCCCATCAAAGCCCGACTTTGCGCCCGCTTAAAGTAAACATCTGCTGAGGGATTGGTTTCGAGGGTGCGGGTGTAGTCAGAGATTGCCCCTTCAATGGTCATTCCTGACGGTGGGGTGGATGCGTCCGATGGTTTGGGTTTTTTGAGTTCTGTCTTTAAGGTTTGGATGGTTTCTTCAAGGGCACCGCTAAAGTCCTTAAGCTGACCGAGGGAATGAATCCGCGCCCAGTGGATGGCCTGATTAAGATCTTCAATGGCCGCTTTATCTTCGCCAATGGCGCTATAGTTTTGGCCTCGACGGTAGTAAGCCTGGGTATTGTGGGGATCTTGGTCAATGATTTGGGTGTAGTCGGCGATCGCCCCATCCAAATCCCCATTCATCGCCCGTTTGGTGGCCCGCTCAAAATAGCCCCCAATTCCTTCAGGCTCTAGCTTAACGGTTCCTTGTGGTAACTCTGACAACTCCAGATCGTCCGCTAACGAGGGCGAAGAAGGCTCCACTAATTCAGCCGAAATAACCACCAGAGGCTGCTGCATCTCGGAGGGCTGAGGGGAGGACACAAAAACGCGGTTGAGTCCCTGGAGATTAGCTGCGGTATCTTTTAAGACCCCCAAACTGTACATCCGCTGATAGTAAGCGGCTTGGTGGGAGGGGTTATGTAAGAGCGCTTGATTAAAATCTAAATTCGCCTTCTCAATATCGCCTAGCTCAGCAAAGCAGCACCCTCGTCCGCACAGTGCATCGGCATGACGCGAGTTGAAGCCAATGGCGGTGGTAAAATCTGCGATCGCCGTTTCCATCTCGCCGATTTTAGAGAGGTATCGCCCCCGTTGATAGTAGGCATTGGCATCCTTGGGCACTCGGGTAATGGCCTGGGCATAATCAGACAAGGTGCCAGCGGTGTCCCCCATTTCGGCGTAGGCTTCAGCGCGTTTATAGTACGCCTTAATGGAGTATGGATTTTGGGCAATGGCGCGACTAAAGTCTTGGACGGCATTGGAGGGTTCTTTAAGCTGGAGGTAGCTATTGCCGCGCTGATAAAAGGCTTCGTCGTAGTCTGGTAAAAGCTCAAGGGCACGGTCGAAGTCTTCAATGGCCGCTTCAAAATTGCCCAGGGTGTTGTGTAAAAAGCCGCGATTATAGTAGGCCGTCGCTCGCGTTGGGCTGAGTTGGATGGCCTCTTGTAAATCCGCAAAAGCCCCTTCTACATCTCCTCCCGTGGCCCGTTTATTGGCACGATGAACCAAGGCGCTTGGATCTTTAAGACTCTCGCCATAACGCGTTGCCAATGTGCCGCCTTTGGGCGGTTCCAGGGGCTGTGGTTCTGAGAACCATTCCGTAAGCTTATGTTTAAGCCAGTTCAAGATTAACTACCCTGATTTTTCTTGGAAACTCTAGAGAAAAGAAACACGGAATAAACACTATAGTAATCGCTTCAATCTCTGTAATGAAAGCTAATTTACATGATTTTCGGACACTTCTGTTCATCTCAGTCTAAGCTAAGGCGCTAAAGACATGCTTCTCTGACTTCTAGTATTCCTGGTTTTTAGAATTAATTCGACATTGGGCCGAAGGCTGATTTTTCGCTTGATTGCGAGGGTAAGACTAAGCGCTACGACTTAGGCTCGAGGCTAATTTGAAATTCTGCTAGGACACTTTGCCCCTTGGCTCACACAGCATCAAATTTGGATAAGATGTTGAGGCAATGTAACCTCTCTCAATGAAAGTGCGCCGAACCAGAAGCCAAGACACAGTGCTGCACTTACTGAAGCAGTTAAACCGAGAGATTTCAGCCCAAGCGCTTTATATTGAGCTTCGTCAAGGGGATGTGCCTCTAGGTTTGGCAACGGTCTATCGTGCCCTTGAAGCGCTGAAGCTGATGGGTGGGGTGCAGGCCAGGGTGGTGGGCAATGGAGAAACGCTCTACAGCCAAGTTAAAGCAGATCGTCACCATTTGACCTGTCTCCAGTGTGGTGTTTCGCTGCCCATTCAGGAAGCGGATTGCCCTGTCCATGAGCTGGAAAGGCATTTGCAGAAATCCGCTCGATTTGAGATCTTTTACCATACCCTTGAATTTTTTGGATTATGTTCGGATTGTCAGCTTCAGCAACCTCAAATTCAGCAACCCCAAATTGAGGCATAAAATTCACAAAAACGAGTTGGGGGAGTTGACGAATGCCCTGGTTATGATGAATGATAGTGAATCGCAGCGTAATGCTGTTTGTCCGCGCGGAACTGGCGGAATTGGTAGACGCGCATGATTCAGGTTCATGTGCCGCAAGGCTTCCGGGTTCAAGTCCCGGGTTCCGCATTGAATAACCTATGTTGACTAGTCTTCAAAATTCACTGGTCAAGCAGTTTCGGAAGCTCCAAAGCTCGAAACATCGTCGTTTGCAGGGCTGCTTTCTGCTGGAGGGGACTCATCTTCTTCAGGAGGCAGCGCTATCGCAGTGGCCTCTTGAGGTACTGTGCTATACAGAACGTTGGCAGGAGCGGGAGCAGCCCCTCTTAGAGGACTTACAGGGCCATGTGCCCCGCTGTGAGCTGGTGAGCGATGAGGTGTTGGCGGCGATCGCCACAACGGTCAATCCTGATGGGGTGGTGGCGATCGCCCAATCTGTCCCCCCAGAAACCGTCTCGATACAAAGCCTAGGACTCGTGCTCGAAACCCTTCAGGATCCTGGTAATGTGGGCACTTTGCTGCGAACCGCAGCGGCGGCGGGAGTAGAAGGCATCTTACTAAGTGCAGATTCGGCAGATTTAGAAAGCCCTAAGGTATTACGGGCTTCGGCGGGAGCTTGGTTTAGAGTTGCCACAGCCCAATGCCAGAATGTTTTAGAACAGGTTCAGCAGTACAAAGCCCAGGGCTTTCAGGTGATTGCCACCACGCCTCGCGCTAGTCTGGAATACTGGGCGGTGGACTATAATCAACCCACATTGATTTTGGTGGGCAATGAAGGGGCAGGACTTTCAGACGCCCTACTGGGTTTAGCAGACCTTCAGGTGTCGATCCCCGTCAGCGCTGGGGTGGAATCTTTGAATGCGGCGATCGCCACGGCAGTGATGCTGTACGAGGCCAAACGACAGCGAACCCAAATCCAAGCCAAGCAGCCATGATGCCCTCCGAAGAACCCCTATCCCCACCTCAGCCCTTACCAGAACATCTATGGGGCGACCTTTGGCAGTTTGTAAGCCTGTCGGCGGAAGATCTGGAATTAAGGCTGTGGGAACGCCCGATTCCGTTCCGTGAGGTGGCGACCAAGGCACTGCCGAGCCAGCAAAGCCTTGGGGCTACGGTGACAATTCCTGGAATATTAATCAATGCGGGAAAGCAGGCGATGGGGCTGTCTCGATGGCTGTCGGAGCGCAAGCCCCATCAGATTTCTGCGGTGAACCTAGAATTAGGCGCAATCATTGTGACCACTTCTCAAAAAGAACGATGGATTTTAGCAACCTATCAAGATCAAACCGTCAGGGAGGCAGGTCAAGCCTTTGAAGCCCGAAAGGGACAAAGCAATCAGGTTCATTTTTTACTGATTCAGCCCGATGACAGTGGCGTTACCCATTCGGGTCTTTGGATCTTGAAGGGTGATGGTCACTAATCTTCGGCTGTGCCTTCTTCTGAGTCAAATAGACTTTTACCAATTTGAAGCGACTTTTTAGACTGTTTTAAGTCTTTCCACAGGGCTTTGATTTCACTGTAGGATGCCTCAGGCGTTATTTTGCCGTTGGTTTCTAGGTTTGTAATGTAGCTGACCCGCTGGGCAAATTCTTGGAGGTTTGCGTTGAATACCAAGTTTTCTGGTTTGACGGGGCCACGGTACTGGCTATGGGGAAAAAGAAAGTTTCGTTTATCTGACATTTGGCCAATACCTTTTGAGTAAAACGGGTTTTTAGAGTGTTTACCGCTCAATAACGGTTCATAAGTGCATATATTAAAAAACTCATTCTACAAAACTTCATCGGTTTTGTCTGTGCTTAGTTTGCACATTATCAGCCCAAAAATTTCAGGATGTTATAAAAATGGGATAGGCTGCTGGTCTTTGGGAGAGATTGTTTACTAGCTGGAGGAGATGGGGATGGTGGGGGAGAATGGGGTAAGAACGTTGAGCTAGGGCATTTGGTGAATGGTTAGTCACAGTGTTTTGTGGGGGAGATCGCATCGTCTTGCCACCCTCTCAGATTTGCCCCGCATTGTTGAAATTTATAACGCAACGGTTCCGTCGCGGCAGGTGACGGCAGACCTTGAGCCTGTGACGGTTGAAAGCCGAATCCAGTGGTTCTATGAACATCAGCCTGAGTCTCGTCCAATGTGGGTGATGGAGGTGAACAGTCAGGTGGTCGCATGGCTCAGTTTTTCAAGTTTTTATGGTCGTCCGGCTTACTGTCACACGGCGGAGATCAGTCTCTATGTGGATGCGTCGGTACGTCGAAATGGGTTGGGTACCTATTTGTTGGGGGAGGCGATCGCCCATGCGCCTGTGCTCGATCTCCATCGGCTATTGGCGTTTATTTTTGGCCACAACACGCCTAGTCTTATGCTGTTTGAGCAACAGGGATTTGAGTGCTGGGGAGGCTTGCCAGGGGTTGCGGTGCTAGATGGCGCTGAGAAAGATTTACTGATTCTGGGCTATGTGGTCTGAGCTTGTGGTTTTGGGAGACGTCTTCAGTGCTGCAATAAGGGCGATGGTGCCGCCTAACAGCCCAATCCAAATCCAGCGCTGAAAGCTTAAGCCGCGTTGGTGGGCGGTGATGGCAGCAATACCGCCAATGACGCAATGTAGGATCATGAGGGTCATGGGCATTAACCTGATGCGTGTATTGGTTGTCGAAGATGAACCGGATATTGCCCAATTTATCTGTCAAGGATTGGGTGAATCGGGCTATGCAGTTGATTTGGCGACAGATGGTTTATCGGGGTTAGATTACCTAATGGCTGCCAATTACGATCTGCTGCTGCTAGATATTCTGTTGCCCAAGTTGGATGGATTACAGGTTCTGAGCCAACTGCGGAAACAGGGTTTTTCCACGCCCGTATTGGTTCTCACTGCTTGTGATGCGGTAGAAGACCGGATCAAAGGTCTAGATGCTGGGGCGGATGATTACCTGGTTAAGCCTTTCGCATTTTCAGAATTATTGGCTCGGATTAGAGCGCTCTTGCGGCGTCCGCCTCTACAGATTGATGCAGTGCTACAAGTCGGCACTCTCCAAATGGATACCCTGCGGCGAGAAGTATTGCGCTCGGGACATGCGATCGCCCTTAGCCCACGAGAATTTGCGTTACTGGAATATCTGATGCGCCATGCGGATCAAGTTCTGACGCGCACCCAGCTTGCCGAACACGTTTGGAACTTTGATTTCCCTGGAGATTTTAAGGTGGTGGATGTCTACATCGGTTATTTGCGCCGCAAGCTAGAGCGAAATGGAGACTCAGGGCTGATCCATACCGTGCGCGGTGTAGGCTATCGGCTAAGTGCAATGGTTGAGGATGGCTAATGAGACTCTGGACAGCGTCGCTCCGAGGGCAATTGACGGTCTGGTATACCCTGCTGTTGGGGATGAGCTTATTGCTATTCAGTGGATATCTTCATGTCCGCTTGGAGAGTGCTTTGATCGGAAAGGTTGCTTCATCTATCCTGGAAACCGTCTCAGATGAACTGCTCAAAGAAATGTTGATGTCAGTTCCAGTGGTGCTGATGACTGCGGCGCTGGGCGGTTTATTTTTGGCAAACCGAGCATTACAGCCCATTGCCCAAATTACCCGCACGGCCCAGGAAATCAGCGCAGGCGAACTTTCTCGTCGGATTGGCGATCGCGGGACAGCCGATGAAGTGGGACGACTGGCCAGAATGTTTGACCAAATGCTCGATCGCCTTCAAGATGCCTTTGCACGAGAAAAGCGCTTTACTGCCGATGCGTCCCATGAAATACGAACGCCTCTGACTGCGATAAAAGGGCGAATTGGCATGATTTTGAATCAACCTCGTACTCAAGATCAGTACGAGAGTAACCTCAGCCAACTAGATATTCAGGTTGACCGGATGATTCGGCTCACCAACGATTTGTTGTTTCTATCCCGCTTAGAGCAACAACGTTTGCCCTGGAACCCAGTCACTTTAGACCTCAGCAATCTTTTGGAAGCTACCGCTGAGCAAATGCGCCCCCTCGCTGAAGAACAAAAGATTAACCTGCTTGAGGACATTAAGCCGGGACTCTTTGTTCAGGGAGATCCCGACCATTTGATTAGGGTGTTCTTGAATCTGCTAGATAACGCCATCAAATACACCCCCGCTGAGGGACAAGTAAACATTCAGGCTGCCCATCAAGACGGCAATGTATGGGTAACGGTGAGCGATACCGGAACGGGAATTGCCCCTGAACATTTGCCCCATCTGTTTGAGCGGTTTTATCGGGTGGAGGCAGCGCGATCTCGTCAGGCAGGAGGGACGGGGTTAGGGTTGGCGATCGCCCATGAAATCATCCGGCTCCACAGCAGCACCCTGACCGCACAAAGCATCATCCATCAAGGAACAACGTTCAGTCTTTGTTTTCCTCAAAGCACCAATATTGATACCGTATTCAAGGGGTAAATATTAAATTTTCTGGTAATTCCAACAGCCGAACCTTTTGCCCATGTACTTCAATTAAATTATCAAAATGGGTAAAATGCTGAGTTGAGATAATCATCACAGGTTTAGTATCACGCGCTGCCAGCCAGACGAGAAAGCCTTCTAAATTCGGTGGATCTTCTCCAGCGATAAATTCGGTCAGACGGCGGAATAGCTTGGGTAAGATGGGCTGCTCATCAATAATGACTGCAAGCTTATCTAAGACCACCCCAGTATTGGTTTTGTCGTGTTTGAAGATCCCTAAATGCTTGGCGCGCGCTTTTGTTGCCGCTTCGGTTAAGGTTTTACGCAGATCTGAAAACAGTCCTACATAGTAGGTTGGATAGGCATTGCCCAAGGTCAAGGTTTGATAGTTGAGGCTGTCCTTTAATCGCTTGCTATCTAAGAAAATATTGCTTCCATCCTGCTCCGAGGGAGTCCCTGCAAAGACAAAACAAACAGGTCTTCCGTTAATGTCTTTCTGTTGAGCAAGGATATACCCTGGCATTCCATCCTTCGCTGAAACGACATTACGGCGGGCGCTATCCCACACGACATTTGTGATTTTGAGATGACCCAGCAAAAAATCAGTGGCAGCATTGGCCAATGCTCGCGGTTGATGGACTTCACCCCCTGGTGCAGAGAAGTGAGTCTCTAAGGTATCAATGCCTTCTAGGCGGAGCTGCACATCTTTTTTACTGTTGATGGTCAGTCGCCCTGGCCCCAACAATTTCCAATTTGCTTCATTCTTTGCACGGAATCGAATGGAATCACCGTCAGGAGAGTAGCCCGTGACGTGAAACGTCCCTTTGATCAAATGAAATCCCATGTGTTTCCTCCTCTCTATCAGAGAGAATAAAGATGAGCTGAATCTGAAGCTACAGTGCCTTACGTATGGCATCAGCCGTGCGTAAAGCAAGGGCTGCAACAGTTAAGGTTGGATTAGAGGTGCCACCCGTTGTAAAAACGCTAGAGCCGACGACATAGAGATTGCGATGTTCATGCGATCGCCCATAACCATCCACCACAGAACTACAGGGATTGCTGCCCATTCTGCAAGTACCCATGATGTGACCCGCCCCGTTGTATTCCAGTGTCGGTGCGATCGGTTCAACCTCTTCATCTCCTTGGATGCGATCGAAAATGCGCTTAGCGACGCTGTAGCCGTAGGCCAGTGCTTTCTTTGAGTAGTCGTCTACTTTTAAAGTGATTTTAGGGCGTACCAGATCGAACGCATCCTTCTCATCGGATAACGTGACGCGATTGTCCTTATTGGGTAGCATTTCCGTCGAATAGCCGATCCGTATCATTCGAGTGATGCGATCTTCAATCCGCTCATGTAACGCCTTGCCAAATCGAATCCCTGTCTTTTTCTTGCCATTGGCATCAAGCCCCAAGTCCTCTAACATCAGGGTTTCTACAGACTTGATTGGCGGCTCTCTTCTGCCCCAAGCATCATTGCCAATCGTCATCCGAAACGCCCCGCAGAATTTACGGAATTCTCCATCTCGAAACACCTCAATGCTAGAGGTGCTTTGGGGGCCACGGAAAGGGAAGACAGGCTCAGGAAATAGACCCGTCACTTCTTCCGCTAAGTGATCCATGAGGTTTCTACCCACCTGGTCACTTTTGTTGCCCAAGCTAGGCGAAGACAGCCAAAGCTTAGGCGTTTCGATGCCGTGGGTCGCCAGCACAACAATTTTGGCGGTTAAAAACTGCTCTTTTTTATCTGGCGTTGACCAATCCTTAAAGAACACCTTATTGACATCGCCATTCTCCCCAGACTCCAATTTTGTGACCACACAGCTTTTTCTCAGCTCTACGCCATTGGCCTTAGCTTTTTTAAGATGCACCGAAGAATCGTACTTAGCCCCAGAAGGGCAGATGGGAATGCAGCTTGAATTGCCCTGACAGGCTGAGCGACCATCGTATGCTTCAGAGTTTCTGGCTTGAGGTGTGCTGACAACCTTAATTGTTTTGCCATCAATCACCAAACCCTCAATGACGGCTTTCACCTTCTGAGATCCGTAACTTTGGACGATATTTGGCATCGGAAAAGATTTACTGCGGTAAGCTCCCAGTAAATTCGCCCATTCCTCATCATTGCCGGAAACCCCCAGTTCTTTTTCTGCCTCCGCATAGTAAGGCTCAAGGTCGTCATAGGTGATGGGCCAATCTTCTGACACGCTATATTTTGTCTTCAGCTTTAAGTCATTGGGCAGAAACCGAGGTGTGTTGCCGCGCCAAGCCCAGGTGCTGCCCCCCACAATTCTCACTCCAGCACTTTTGAACAGATCTGGCCCAGGCTGCACATAGTAACGATTAAGTACAAACTTATCTGAGCCACCATCTTGATTGACCGCATATTTATTGCTTTCAAGTTTGATGTAGGGAGAAAGCTGGCTTTTGTTGGTCGCCACTGCAAACGTGGAAACAAATTCTTTGCGCTGATTCTCGTCTAGCTCATTAGCACCTGCATCGATCAGCAAAATCTTCAGGTTTTGCGGCCCAGAGAGTCTCCAGGCACAGAGTGCCCCCGCAACTCCAGCACCAACAATAATCACATCGTATTGGAAGTCCATAAGAGTTCACATCGTAGAAGTTTTCAATTCATCGGGTTGTGGTGCAGTTGCCCAATAGCCATAGGTGCCATTGGTATATCCAGGGGCATGGGCCTGAATCACTTTCCACAGAAGACCTGAGCGATATTGTGCGGGTGTTTTAGGGCCATCAATGGTGCCATCCGGCTCATTAAACTGACCCGTATACCAGACCTTGATGACTTGCCTTGCAACATTTGCGAGGGTTGGATTTTGATCTAAAAGTCGATCTAATTCAGCCACGACACCTGAGCAAGAATGGATATTAGCGAATGTAGATATGAGGGCTTGTAGATCAGAGGCATAAACCCTTTGAAGACGTGCTCGATATTCTTCGCTAAGGGTTGCGTCAAGCAAATCTTCCCCTGTCAATACGCTCGAAAGCGACCGGAAAAGTTCTGGAAGTTCCATAGGTTTTAAGGTGATTTTAGGTGACTTAAAAAGACGACCTAATAAATACATTAGGCCCGACAACAGGCGAGAAAATAGTTTCATATAATCCGTCTTAACGGCTGTCCTAGAATACTTTAGGCCGACAGCTAAAATCTACAGATTTACGAATCCAAAATGGATTTTTGAGTATTTGTAAGTAGGATCTTCTATCTATACCTTTAAATAGGATAGAAGGGCTTAAGGATCAATGACAGAGAACACGGGGATCAAAGAAACTCTGTAGACATCTCTCATTAAAACCCCTTTTGAGCCTGTATGGACAAATTCGTAGTAAAAATTATAATTCCACTAAAATCAATCAAATGAATAGCGCTAAAGGTAAGAACATTCTTACCTTTTTATTACCATCCTCTTACCCAACTTCAATTACGCTGAATAGTAGCAATTGGCTAGTCCCATTAATTTATTTCCTATAAAAGAGTTGAGAACGTCATGAACTCAGACAATCGTTACAACGCTTTCATTGTTTGGTTTGTCGGTGCCATCTGTGTAATCGCCCTCTTGGGAAATTTCAGCCTTTATCCCTTTGCGGGACTGGCTCAACAACCTACCCCAACTCAACCAACGATCCCGCCTCAGTGGAAAGCGGTTGAACAGGCAATGGGTAAACCCGGAACGTTACAACCTGGGAATGTTCTTAGGTTTGGATTTCCGCGCAGCGATTTGAAAGTCATAGTTGACAGCATTCAAATCAAGCCGACTTTAGCCCTTAGCTCCTGGGTCGCCTTAAACAAAATGGGTGATCGGGCAATGGTGATGGGGGATCTTGTGCTACTGAATGAAGAAATTGCTCCGGTGATGAGCAAATTGCAACAAGCTGGCATTGAGCAAACGGCATTGCATAATCATCTGGGGACATCCTCACCGATGGTGTTTTACATGCATATCAGTGGACAGGGAAATCCGGTTGAACTGGCTCAATCTATCCGTACCGCACTGGCTTTAAGCAAGACCCCGCTCACAACACCCCCAGCCCCTCCCAAACCTCAACCCCTCGACCTTGAAACCCAGAAACTGGATCAAATTTTAGGGTATAAGGGAAAAATCAACGGCGGCGTGTATCAGTTCAGCATTCCACGGGCAGAAAAGTTAACAGAAAATGGCATGGCTATTCCTGCTTCCTTGATGGGGACAGGCTTAAATTTCCAGCCTATTGGTCTGGAAAAAGTCGCAATTACGGGAGATTTAGCGCTTCTCAACAGTGAAGTGAATCCTGTGATTAGGGTCTTACGTGAGAATAATATTCAGGTCACTGCAATTCATAGCCATACGCTAAATGAGGAGCCGCGTCTATTTCATATGCATTTCTGGGCAAAGGGTGATGCGCTGACGTTAGGGCAAGGATTGAGGGCTGTTCTTGACAAGACTAATTCGGCAAAACCGCCCGTGACACCTAAGCCCTAGATCTAGCTCGGCTAAAAACGGTTCAGGATCAACCTCTCACCTTCCATAGGTATTTCTGAAAAATAATGAACGTTCTAACAACACCAATTTTCTTTCTGACACCCTATATATTTTTTTGGTCGGTATGCAACGGCTGGATTGTGGTTGGGCTGCTCAAGTTGCTCAAAATGAAGGTGTCTCGCATAATCTTGGTTGCCACTGCTTTGACTACGGCGATCGCATCTATTCTCTGGAACTGGAGCATTTCGTTTAACCAGTCCACCATCCATCTCAACGTCGATCATCCAGTTCTACGAATTTCCTGGGCTGATGGGTTGAATGGGGTTTGTGTTTTTGCGTTGACTGCTTTGGTTTTGGGACTATGGATTGCTCCAAGGGAGCAAGCACAAGTTGTGGGTAAGATTGCTTTGGTCGCAGCACTTTGGACGATTTTTACAGACACATTCTTCTTTTGAGAATTTTTTTAACCACACGTTATAAAGGCTGAAAGAAATCCAGAAAGGTTTTTTCTAATATGAGCGATCCACGATGCTTTGCATTGTAGGATCGGGGTGTTGTGTAGAGTGCCGCTGAATGCCTAATGCCATAGAGTCCCAAGCATCCGTCACGAAACCCTGCTATTCGCTTTGGCAAATGGTTCAGTATGCGCTAAAGCTTGGCTCCATAGGCTTTGGAGGCCCGATCGCCCTAGTCGGCTACATGCACCGTGACTTAGTCGAAGACCGAAAATGGATCTCTGAAAGTGAATACAGCGAAGGCATGACCTTAGCTCAGGTTGCACCAGGGCCATTGGCGGCGCAGCTGGCCATATACCTGGGCTATGTCCATTACGGTTTGCTGGGCGCAAGTTTAGTGGGGATTGCCTTTGTCCTGCCCTCCTTTTTTATGGTGGTGGCCCTGGGCTGGGCTTACATGCGTTATGGCGGCTTGAGCTGGATGCAGGCTGTCTTTTATGGTGTAGGGGCTTGCGTGATTGGCATTATTGCCCTCAGTGCCTACAAGCTGACGGTGAAAATTGTAAAAGGGCCATTGCTCTGGAGCATTTTTGTTGTCACCACTGCCGTTACAGTGATTCGAGAGACGGAGGAAGTGCTGGTTATTTTAGGGGCGGGCATTTTAGTATGGCTGGTCAAAGCGCCCCCGAAGCATTGGTTTAGCCGGTCTAAGCTAATGGGCATTAACCTCAGTCCGTTGATTTTATTGGCCCAGACAGCGGTTCCTGCTGGAGATCCTAATCTGTTGCTGTCTATTTTTCTATTCTTTGCCCAAGCGGGAAGTTTTGTGTTTGGGAGCGGGTTGGCGATCGTACCGTTCCTGTACGGCGGTGTGGTGAAGAATTACCACTGGCTCACAGATAAGCAGTTCGTAGATGCGGTCGCTGTGGCGATGATTACACCAGGGCCAGTGGTCATCACCGTGGGGTTTGTGGGGTATCTTGTGGCGGAGCTTGCTGGGAAGCCGGGGCTTGCTGGGGCGACGGTGGCGGTATTGGCGACGTTTCTCCCCTGTTATTTGATTACCGTTTTGGCTGCGCCTTACTTCAAGAAGCATGGCAATCAGCCAGGAATTGCAGAGTTTGTAAATGGGGTGACGGTGGCAGCGACTGGGGCGATCGCCGGAGCCGTCATCGTCTTGGGACGAAAATCCATCCTCGATATCCCCACGGCTCTGATTGCGTTGGTGACGTTGGGGCTGCTCTGGCATTTCAAGAAAAAGCTGCCAGAGCCGATTGTGGTTGTAGCGGCGGCCCTGATTGGGCTGGTGATTTATCCGCTTACGCATGCTCACTCGGTTTAATGGCGAGGCACTGCTGCCCTGCTAAACCGTGATGAATTTAAAACCTCTGGAAGTTAGAAGTTTTCGCCGAATTAGCAGAATCCGCGCTCTAAAAATTAGCTCAAGCCAATCGTAAGCTGGTGCTTTGCTTCCGCTAATGCCTCTGGGAGCTTGTCAGGTTCGCGACCGCCTGCTTGGGCTAAGTTAGGTCGTCCGCCACCGCCACCGCCGCAGATTTTAGCAATCCCACCAATAAACTTGCCTGCCTGCAATCCTTTTTGATTCACGCTAGGGCTAAATGCGACAACCAGAGCCACTTTCTGGGCTTCAGGGGAAGAACCCAATACCACCGCACCTTCACCCAACTTTTGCAGCAACCGCTCAGCCGCAGCTTGCAAAGAAACAGGGTCAACCCTTTCTAGCTCTGCTACCACTAGCTTAAAGCTACCAATGGTTTCAGCCTGCGCTAAAAGCTGAGTAGACTTGACCAACGCTAGCTCTGATTTCAGGGCTTCAAGCTGCTTTTGAGTGCTTTTTAGCTCAGATTGAAGGTTAGTGACGCGCTCAGTGAGTTCCTCGGGCTTGGCTTTGAAGCGATCGCCCAATTCTCTCACCACGGCATCCCGCACATTCAGGTACTCCAGTACCGCTGGCCCCGCCACAGCCTCAATCCGCCGCACCCCAGCCGCAACCCCCGTTTCCGAGACGATTTTGAACAGTCCAATCTCGGCGGTGTTGTTAACATGGGTGCCACCACAAAGCTCCATCGAGACCCCAGGCACATCAATCACCCGCACCTCGGCACCGTACTTTTCGCCAAACATGGCGACGGCTCCTTTTGCTTTGGCTTCAGCAATGGGCATTTCATCGGTATGGGTGACGTGGGCTTCGGCAATCCAGGTGTTGATTTGGTCTTCGATTTGCTGAAGTTCGATGGGGGTTAAGCCACGGCTAAAGTTGTAGTCAAACCGCAGGCGATCAAAGGCCACCAAAGAGCCAGCCTGTCCAATGCCATCATCAATCAGATTTTTTAGAGCAGCCTGTAAAAGATGAGTGGCGGTATGGTTGGCTTGGGCCCGACGACGGCAGGCGCGATCAATCTGGGCAGTGACGGCATCCCCTAAGTTGAGAGTGCCCCGCTCGATGCGGCCTGAGTGAATGAATAGCCCAGACTCTTTCTTAACGTCTTCAATGCGAACGAGTAAGCTTTCGCCAGAGATGTAGCCGCGATCGCCCACCTGTCCCCCAGACTCGGCATAAAACGGAGTTTGGTCTAGGGCAATCTGTACGAGGTTTCCGGCTTCGGCCACCGTCACGGATTTTCCATCCACTAACAGCGCAATCACCTTTGCTGAGGTGGTGGGTTCCGTATAGCCTAAAAACGCCGTTGGGGTAAGCTGTTCTGCTAATTGGCTCAGGGCACCCTGAGCGGTAAGGTCAATCAGCTCATGGGAACCTCGTCCCAGCGTTCGCTGCATTTCCATCTTGACTTCAAAGGCTGAAACATCGACTTCTAAGCCATGCTCCTCTGCAATTTCTTGGGTGAGTTCTAGAGGGAATCCGTGGGTGTCATAGAGGGTAAAGGCATCTTCGCCAGAAATGATGGCGGGTTTGCGCTCCAGAATCTCGACCAACAGCTTTTCACCCCGTCCTAGGGTTTTGCGGAACTGTGCTTCTTCGCGGTCTAATTCAGCTTTGATGAAGGTTGCCCGCTCTCGTACATTGGGGTAAGCGGTTTCGGAGAGAGCGATCGCCGTCTCTGCCACCTGAGTTGTAAACTCGCCCTCAATCCCAATCAACTGACCGTGACGCACCACTCGCCGAATCAATCGGCGCAGGATATAGCCCCGTCCAATATTAGAAGCCGTGATGCCATCGGCAATCATGTGAACCAATGACCGGACGTGATCCCCGATCACTTTGAGGGAGATCTTGGTCTTCTCATCGGACTCAAAATAATCAATTCCGGCGAGGTCAGCAGCGGTTTTGATAATGGGATATATCAGATCCGTTTCGTAGTTATTGGGTACCTTTTGCAAAATCTGAGCCATGCGCTCCAAGCCCATGCCCGTATCAATATTTTTGTTTTGCAGCGGCGTTAGCTTGCCTTCTGCGTCGCGGTTGTACTGCATGAAGACAAGGTTATAGAACTCAATGAAGCGCGTATCGTCTTCAAGGTCTATATTGTCTGCGCCCAGTTCTGGGTGAAAATCGTAGTACAGCTCAGAGCAAGGCCCACAGGGACCCGTTGGCCCTGACACCCAAAAGTTATCGTCTGCACCCATGCGCTTAATGTGGGTGATGGG
>JANLSD010000142.1:0-4021 GCA_031362245.1 Acaryochloridaceae cyanobacterium OTE_25_metabat_464
GGGGGATCGAATGCAGGGTTTTAATGTTCTTCAGACTTGTGTGTCCACCTTGGCTTAAAAGGCTACGGAAAATTCAGCGTCCCTCTTTGTAAGGGGATTTCCGTATGTTTAATGATTTCTCCGACAAGCTGCTAGAGATTGTATTAGTCCCTGAGATCGCCGCGTAATCTCTTCCCAATCTTGTCGCTCAACCGCAGCCTTTGGGAATAGGTCTCCAGCGAGTCCGACGGCGATCGCCCCAGCCTCCAGAAAAGCCTTGGCATTCTCCAGCGTCACTCCACCCGTCGGAATCAGCGGGATATGGCTGAGGGGGCCTTGGAGATTACGGATATACTCACAGCCGCCTAGGGCCGCTACGGGAAACACCTTTACGCCACTGGCTCCAGCGTTACAGGCGGTCATCATTTCCGTGGGGGTGAGTGCGCCTGGGTGAATGGGCCAATTCTGGTCGCGTCCGTAGCCAATGAGTGCAGGGTCAACATGGGGCATGAAGCCGTATTGGGCACCAGCGGCGATCGCATTTCTAATATCGTCCAAGTTCAGCAATGTCCCACAGCCGATGGTGCAGTGGGGTAGATCGGTTCGCAGCATCTCAACTAGGGTGGCAGGTTGATTACTATTCCAAGTCACTTCAATTAACTGAATACCGCCTGCTGCCACTGCTTTTGCCATTGCTAAGCCTGTGACAACCGATTCTGTACGAATGACGGCAATGACACGATGCTGTTTCAGAAGACGTAACCAATCTTGCCCAACCATAATTGCTGGATTTATTCCTATCGTTTGTCTGAGCTAAGACTTTAGCACGGGCGTATGCAGCGGGTGTGGGAGGGTGGTAGTGATCGCGTTGGTCTAAGATCTCGCTTAGATTCAGTGTTTTGTCGGAAGAGATCGCATCACAAAAACAACCCAGGATCAACATTAAAAACTGATCTAATGCTTTGATCTGAGCCTTGTTGAACTCAACCTGATTTGCGATCACATGAGTGGAGATCGCCAGCACCAGCTTATTTCCCGCGTTCAGGCTTACAATCTGCAAATGCGCTTCGCATTGAGTAGCAGATGAAATAAAGGCAACTCTCCCCTAGAGAGATCCTCTCAAAGGACAATCATCGTTGCTGAGTCATCGCAATCACAGCGTTCACCGTCAATTCTGCAATGTTATCAAGCGTAGGAAGAATATCATCTCCGGCATAAATCATTGGCAGCTCTTGATTTTCCCAAATCCAGATTTGCTTCCGTTGAATATCAATGAGCCAAGCAAGTTGGGAACCATGACTCAAACAGTGCAGAATTTTATTTTGCAAATCTAACGTACTTTGATCGGGGGAGCGAATCTCAATAATCCAGTCTGGCGCACCTAGAAAAGGGCCATCTTCTTCTGAAAGACATTCAATTTTAACAACGGATATATCAGGTACGGGAGAGAACGAAGAAACAATGCACCGAAGTTCTTGGATAGCCTCAAATATTTTGGTTCGAGAATTTATGAAATTGACCAAATTGCGCTGGAGGCGAGAATGAAAAAGCGTTGGCATGGGTTTTTGTTGGGCATGCCCATAAATGAACTCCCAAGCAGGAGACCCCTCAATGTTGGGTTGTTGCAGAAATGATTCTAAAGGGCTAGTCGCAATAGGGGATTTCATATTGACCAGGGAAACACCAACACAGGCGCAACACATTTTCAAGCGTATTGTAACCTACAATAGGTTCTCTGGGCTTTCCATACTTTTCAGTAGGGAATACCAATTGAAAAATTGCCCCAACGCCTTGATCTGAGACTTGCTAAACTCAACCTGATTTGCGATCGCATGAGTGGCGATGCCTCAAATCGTGCATCAAATCTTCTGCGATGCCATCCATCATTTCCCGCGTTCAGGCTTGCAATCCGCAAATGCGATCGCTTTGAACCGCGATAAGAACAATTTCATGCCAACGCACCCTCAAACGTATCCCACGATCTTGCCTAGAACCCGGAATAACTAAAAAATCTTAAGCCAAAAACAGCTCGGGCTAGCTAAAACATCAAACGAACTTAACAAGTTTAGAGCCTCTCATCAGACTAAAATAGCAGCAGCGGGGACTGCTCTGGCGTATCGACGCAGCAGCAACGGAAAAATCATCGAAACCGTAGTTTAGGAATGCATTATGAGCTTATTTGACGCAATTGTAGGTGCGATCGCCAACCCAAATCAGCAGGGAAATACCGACCAACTGAGTTCCATCCTGGGTGCCGTTCAGTCCCTCACCGGAACCCACACAGGCGACCCCAACAACTCCACCAACCTCATGTCAGCAGTGGGTAGTGTGGTGCAAAGTGCACTGCAAAACCACCAAGCCAACATGGGTACCGATGGTGTTAGCAACCTCGTCAATCAGGTCGCTAACGGTGATGTATCCAATCCTGTCCAGGCGCTATTTAGCGGTCAAGAGCAGCAGGTGGTGGATACTATCTCCCAACAAACGGGCATTGATTCCAGTCAGATCATGGGAATGTTGCCCACCATGCTACCAATGGTCTTACAACTGTTGCAAAGCGGAAACTCCAATTCTGGCGGAAATTCTGTCCTGAACACGTTTCTAGACAGCAACCACGACGGAAGCCTCGACTTGGGCGATGTGATGTCCCAAGCGGGTCATTTCTTAGGCCAATAATGTGCCAATCCAATTAGGCCGATCAAACGGGCCATTAAGACGACTTCAAAATCTGCGATAGTGCCGCTTTGACCGTGGGGTACTGAAAGCGAAAGCCTGTAGCCTCAGTTTTCTGGGGCTTCACGTTTTGGCCTTCTAAAACCAGCTTGGAGGCTTCTCCTAGCAATAGCTCTAACGCAAATCCAGGTACAGGCAACCAGGACGGGCGCTGAATGATGTTGCCCAGCTCTTGGCACAGCTCACCCATCGAAACGGGATTGGGCGCGGTGCCATTCAGCACCCCAGCCACGGTGCTATCGGTCAATGCCTTGATAATCAGGCTCACTAAGTCTTCGCAGTGAATCCAAGACACCCACTGTTTGCCATCACCCAAGGGTCCTCCCGCAAACAACTGGAACGGGAACATCATTTTGGCCAACACGCCGCCATCAGGGCCAAGCACAATGCCAGTTCGTAAGATGGCTAAACGGGTGCCTGAGGCTTTGACCTTTTCGGCTTCGGCTTCCCAGGCTTTACAAACCTCTGCCAAGAAATCATTGCCAGGGCTACTGGTTTCGTCGAACACAGCAGTTTCACTGGTGCCGTAATAGCCCACAGCAGATGCATTTACTAGCACTGAGGGTTTGGGGTTTGCTTGGTTTATCGCCTCTACTATTTTTGCAGTCCCTACAGAACGACTTTCCAAAATCTCTTGCTTGCTGTTTTCTGTCCAGCGATTGGAGATGGGTTCACCTGCAAGGTTAACCACGCCATCACAGGAGGCGATCGCCTTCTGCCAAGCCCCAGATACCTTAGGGGTATAGCTAATCACCTCGGCTTTGGGGAAGCGCTGTTGAGCTTTAGAGACATTCCGAACTAGGAGCAAGACTTGATGGCCTTCGGCTTGGAGGCGATCGACTAAGCGACTGCCGATGAAGCCTGTCCCGCCTGTGACTGCAACTTTCATATTTATGAAGCTTTTAATGGGGTTCTTTTTACCATAGGTCATTCTGAGGCGGTGTAGGAGGGCGATCGGGTGAGTTGCCCTAGGGAGGGGGATTGTGTTAAGTTAGGACACCAAGGGGCGATTAGCACAGTGGTAGCGCACTTCCTTCACACGGAAGGGGTCACGTGTTCGAATCACGTATCGCCCATTTGATTTGAAAATATTTACTCGCATGTTTGAATGCCCATTTGCCATTATCTGGCTAACGGCAACCAATTCTGGGGCTAGCTTAAGCTTGGCAAACGCCGATTCAAAACTGAAGTGCAACACCTAGAAGTCTTTGCCTAAGGGACTCATAGGGGTAGTCTGATGTTTACCACAACAAAAGGACACCCCCCATGAGCTACAGCCATTTTAGTTCTTGTGAACGCTTTACGTTGT
>JANLSD010000424.1:0-11130 GCA_031362245.1 Acaryochloridaceae cyanobacterium OTE_25_metabat_464
TTTGATTCCAGAATGCTGGCTCTCCTTGAACCTTGTCAATTCCTACCTATTCCTGGTATCTCGCCCCTTTGAACGTAACTTTTGTCAGTCAACCAGGGTCAAAGCTGCAATGGGGATCGTTTTGGCCGTGCCGTCCATCTGAGCATGATGGCGCAGACAAGCATAAACTACAATTTCTGGAACAAGGCTGGGCTTATACCCCACTCGAAACGTAAAGTGCCGAGAATCCCCGGCGGGATGTATCAGCCCTAACCCAGTGAATGGACAATCTAGGGAGTCTTCACTTGCGCTTAGCTTCGTGGGCTGCACCGCATACATTCGCAAAATGCAGCTCACATCTTTTCTCAGTGAAGAATCTGAAATTCGTGGAGCCATCTGGTCGCGATAGTCACACAGTTGATAAAACAAATCCTCAACGGTAAATTCAACCACACGAAACCTGTTAAACACAAAATACCAAGCCGTTGCTGCGCTGGGCTGCTCTATAAGCTTCCAGTGCAGCAACCAAAGCGAAGCAGGATCTTCGAGATAAGGATCCCAACCCGCTTGATCTAAAAGTTGTGTCCCAAAATCAGTGGGTTGGTCATTTTCAAGTAACTTGAAGGCGGAACACCAGTAGCGGATTGACCGCACCATGTTTTTCCCCACTCCCAAACGAATGGGGGCATCCTCTCTTAGAAAAACCTCTGCATCATGGCTAGCCCGATCAAACCCCTTCTTTAACCAGCCAAAGCGGGGATGAAAGGTTTCATGACGGGCAAAAATCGGATTGATCTGATTTGCTTTGTAAACTGTGTTTTCGAGAGGCAGACGAGTCGATACCACTATGGATTCCCTTATGATGCTGAAATAGTTTAACGGTTTGCTTGCCTCTTCTAACACCGTCAAGCTACTTAAAACCTATCATGACGAGTTCCAGCCTCACCATTCGAGATATCGAGCGTCATAAAGCCGCGATCGCCCGTAACGATCTCTCAAAGCCTGTGCGCTTGGCACTCGAAGCCAACCTATTCAACCCCAACACCACTTTTTTTGATTATGGCTGCGGACTCGGCGGCGATGTAAAACGGGTGGCGAGTCGCGGATATATCAGCAACGGATGGGATCCTTACTATCGTCCAGAGATAATCCCCGCCACTGCGGACATCGTTAACATCGGCTACATCATCAATGTCATTGAGTCTCAGGCAGAACGACGGGAAGCCTTGATCAAAGCCTGGGCAATCGCCCGACAGGTCTTGATTGTGGCAGCCCAAGTCTTAGTTGCCCAAGGCAACAGCCAAATTGCCTATGGCGATGGCGTAGTGACCAGCCGCAACACCTTTCAGAAATACTACGACCAAACAGAACTCAAGACCTATATTGACCAAGTGCTTGAGGTCGATGCCATTCCAGTTTCTCTGGGGGTCTATTTTGTTTTTCGAGACGAATCCCAAGCTGAGCGCTTCCGAGCCTCGCGGTTTCGGTCTCGCACAACCACGCCTAGAGTTCGAGTCAGAAGCAAAAGGTTCGAGGATTATCAAGAACTCCTAACGCCGCTCATGGCATTTGTGGCTGAACGGGGTCGGCTCCCCATCACAAACGAATTAACGGCAGAATCAGAGCTAGTTACTGAGTTTGGTAGCCTCCGCCGTGCCTTTCAGGTGATATTGCAAGCGACCGATCCGCAAGAGTGGGAGGCAATCTCTGAGAAGCGCCGTCAAGATTTGAAAGTTTACCTAGCCCTCACAAAATTTGGCCATCGCCCAAAGATTGGCGCTCTAGAATCTGAAGTTCAAAACGATATTAAGGCACTTTTTGGAAACTATAAACAAGCCTGCATGGAAGCCGATGAAATGCTCTTTAGCTTAGGAGATTTAAGCCGAATTTCAACTTGTTGCAGACAGAGTAAAATCGGCAAACGTTTACCGGACTCCCTTTGCATTCATGTCTCAGCACTGGAAAATCTTGCCCCATTGTTGAGACTGTATGAAGGCTGTGCCTCTCGCACCATCGGTCGTATGGAGAATGCAACGCTGATTAAATTTCATACAGCTAAGCCTAAAATCTCTTACCTGGTCTACCCAGACTTTGAGACAGCACCTCATCCGGCTCTTCAAACAAGTATGCAAATCGATCTCAGAGATTTACACGTAACCTACCGAGACTATGACACCGTCGAGAACCCTCCCATTCTTCATCGCAAGGAAACCTTCATTGCCACTGATAACCCTCTCTATGAGAAATTTGCCAACCTCACCCAGCAAGAAGAAGCTTGGGGATTGCTCGATCATTCCAACTCAATTGGCACCCGTAAACAATGGCAGCGGCGCTTAGAAGAAAACTGTGCCGAACTGAGAGGACATCGTGTGATTTGGCGGAAGGATGCAGATCAGTACCAAGTCAAAATTCTTCGTTCAGCCCAACGGTCACGAAAAACGAATGGTTCCAACAGTCCCCTTATTAACGAATAGACCCTTGACATGAATCGCCTCTAAAAACCTTAAGATCTTCCTTGCGACACCTCCGCCAAACCCGCATTCACCCTTTGCTAAGCCACAGCAAAATCCCAGTATCGCCTGAAACGCCCTCACTCCAGATCGCAATGCCGCATTTTACGCCCAACTCCAGCTTCCCTAAAAGCAACGAAGGCTCCATTGCGAAACGCTACCGTTCATAATAAGTTCACCCTTTGTTCTTCACCCCTCAATACATACCGTGACCCTTAAAGATCGTATTTTTCTTGGCTTACTCCTATTTATCCCTGTCTCCATTGCCGCCAAATGGCTTCACCTAGATCCCCTGGTGGTCTTTATTACAGCCAGTATCTCTATTATTCCCCTCGCCTCTTGGATGGGCTTGGCGACCGAAGAGATTGCCGTTGTCGCAGGCCCTACCCTAGGCGGACTACTCAACGCCACCTTCGGGAATGCCACGGAGCTAATTATTGCGCTGATCGCCCTCAACGCAGGACTCATTGATGTCGTTAAAGCCAGTTTGACCGGTTCAATTATTGGCAACCTGCTGTTGGTGATGGGTCTGGCCATGTTTTTAGGGGGGCTGCGCTTTAAGGAGCAGACCTTTTCACCCGTCATTGCCCGCGTCAACGCCTCTCTCATGAACTTGGCCGTCATCGCCATCTTGCTCCCAACGGCCTTTCATTTTTCTTCACCCAATATTCAGCATGCTCAAATTCAGAAATTTTCCATCATCGTCTCCATCATTCTGATCGCGGTGTATTGCTTCACCCTGCTGTTCTCCATGAAAACCCACAGCTACCTCTATGACATCGGCATCGCCGAAAACGAAGACGAAACAGTCCCCTCAGGAAATCGCTCCAGCCACCGTCACCGTCCCGACCTAAAGCTGTGGGTTGGCGTGTTATTGGTTGCAACCATAGCGGTTGCCATTGAATCCGAACTCCTGGTTGGCAGCTTAGAAGTAGCCACAGAAAAACTCAGTCTGACCCCATTATTTACAGGGGTGATTCTGCTCCCCATCATCGGCAATGCCGCAGAACATGCCACAGCAGTCACCGTCGCCATGAAAAATAAGATGGATCTTTCCGTATCCGTTGCCGTTGGTTCTAGCCTTCAGATTGCCCTTTTTGTTGCTCCCGCCCTTGTCCTGGCTGGCTGGCTCATGGGTAAGCCCATGGATTTAGACTTTAACCCCTTTGAATTGGTGGCGGTTGCCGTCTCCGTTCTCATTGCCAACTCCATCATCTCAGATGGCCAATCGAACTGGCTCGAAGGCATGCTTCTGCTGGCAGCCTACGTTGTCCTCGGGTTAGCCTTTTATTTTCATCCGGCAGTATAAAAAAGAATTTTAGGCCGTCAGATTGCATTTTTCTCTGGGTATTCTGAAACTAAGCGAAGTTCTGTCTTTTCCAATAAGCCTTCAGGTCTTAGGGTACTCGTGCACCTTTGGCTCGGTTTTAAGAGAGGTTGATCGTTCATGATTTCTAAACACAATGAAATCATGTCAGTATATCCGGGGGGATTCTATGACAAAGGCTCGGTTTGAGTGTAAAGAAAGGCATGTTTTAGTTATTAATGATAGCCAGCGCCGAGCGGTTGCATTAGAAGCCGCTGCGTACTCTGTGGGGAGAGATCCCTCCAATGCAATTGTGATTGATGTTGAAACAATTTCTCGTCAGCATGCCATCTTGCTAAGAGTTCCAGTGCCAGGAAAAAATGAATATCGATATCGCGTCATTGATGGCAACTTTGAGGGGAAATCGAGTGCCAACGGCATTTTTATTAACGATAAGAAAAGTAGCACTCGCGATCTTGCCAACGGTGATGTGATTCGATTTGGGCAAACCATTGAAGCGTCTTACTTGGTCGTTTCAATGGGGGATGTTGAGTTTGGGCAGTACCTGGAAGGAATTTCATACCAAAGCATCAAATCTGAGACAGTTAATGCCAAAGAAACCCTGGTAGCCACCTATTTAATGCAAGAAGAGCTACAGGCATTACTCGACTTGGAGACACCTTCAATCAAAACCCTCTCTAAAACGAACATCTCTAAAACGACTATCTCTAAAGCGACGGTAACTTCACCCTTGGCTGAAACATTGCACGAAGAAGCGAAGATCAAAGATCGCCCATCACGCCTGTGGACAGCAATAATCTCTGTCACATTGTTAGTGACTGGCAGTATTGCTGGGATTTGGTTCATCATGTCCCAGTCTCGTCCCGCTCAATCTTCCGCCGAAACCCGTTATCCAGCGCTCGAAAGCCAACAGGTCGCGCCTAAATAAAGGGTGCTGCTGGCTTACTCTATCTGAAATGGATAAGCCTCTGGAAGTCTCTAAACTTGGTAATAGTCTCGGTACCACTTAACAAATTTCTGAAGTCCCACCTCAATCGATGTGTTGGGTCTAAATTCAAAGTCTCGTGCTAGATCGTCTACATCGGCATAGGTTGAGAGAACTTCACCAGGCTGCATTGGCAATAGATTCTTTGTGGCTACCTTGCCTAAGAGCTGTTCTAGAAGCTCAATGAATCGCAGGAGTTTGACGGGGGTGTGGTTGCCAATGTTGTACAGCCGATACGGCGGAGTGGAGAGTAATGGGATATCTTCTTGGGGTGCTGATGGCTCAGTCTTGAGCTGGGGCGGACAGATGATGATACGGGCTAAGGCTTCTACAATGTCGTCAATGTAGGTAAAGTCTCGCTCCATGCTGCCAAAGTTATAGACATCAATGGGCTTGTCCGCCAACATCGTTTTGACAAATTTGAAATAGGCCATATCTGGGCGACCCCAAGGGCCATAAACGGTAAAGAAGCGCAGACCCGTTGTTGGAATGCGGTAAAGATGGCTATAGGTGTAAGCCAATAGCTCATTGGCTTTTTTGGTCGCGGCATACAGCGAAATGGGGCGATCGACGTTATCCGTAATGGAAAAGGGGACTTTGGTGTTGGCTCCATAGACTGAACTGGAGGAGGCAAACACTAAGTGCTGGATGGCATGGTGGCGACAACATTCTAGAAGGTTGGTAAACCCAAGGATATTGCTATCAATATAAGCAAATGGGTTATCAATGGAGTAGCGCACGCCCGCTTGGGCTGCGAGGTTGACCACCACATCAAAAGATTGTGTTTGAAAGAGGGCTGTTAAGGCATCTCGATCTGCTAGGTCTATAGGTTCAAACGTAAACCCAGAGGAAGGTACAAGCTGCGCGAGACGATCTTGCTTAAGGGTGACGTCGTAGTAGGTGTTAAGGTTATCGATCCCATAGACGGTCTCGCCATCGGTCAGCAAACGATGGGCAAGATGATACCCAATAAATCCGGCGACGCCTGTAACTAAAATTTTCATGTCTATTTTGGAGAAGTCGGTGATTCCTGAGCGGACTCTTACTGCTTAACTGCTCTGGCAGAGCAAGCGATCGCCCATTCTGTTTCAAAGGGCATTTAGACGGCAAGCAGATAATCTCTATTCTAGGTTAGGGCGACGAGGGCTACACCCAAGCCAATCACAAGGCTGCCGATCAATCGACCAGGGACAACCGGTTCATGGAGGATATATCTTGCTCCTAATAAACTTACCGCATAGGTTAAGGCTGTAGTGGGACGAACATAGCTCACATCGGCCCAACTTAATAGACAGAGGAAGGCAAAAAAGGCGATCGCCTGTCCACAAATGCCTTGCAGAATGGCAGGGGTGGTTAGGATCTGGCGGATTACCTTCAGAAACGCTCGCGGCGACATTTTTAGGCTAATCCAACCAATGTGCTTCATGCCTTTCGCCAACAAAACATCCCCTGCCGCATCGGCTAACACCAAAACGGCTAAGCCCAGCCAAATGGGGGAAACAGCAGAGGTTGCCGTCAAGAAAAATAAAGGTGCGGGGAGTGCCTGCTTGGGACTCCTCTCCGGCTGAATGGGATCAGAGGGCGGTTGATGACCACTTCGGTTAATCAGGAAAACCCCGACTGCAACCATCAAGGTTGCCACCCAGCGCAGAAGAGAAATGTGCTCTCCGAGGAGTATCCAAGCAAAAAAAGCATTGAACACATACCCAGAGGAATGGATCGGCAGCACATAGCTTAGATCAAACCGTGAAATGGCAACCAGGTAAAACCCAAGGGACAGGATTAAGGTCAAAACCCCAAACACAATGGAGGGGCTGGTCAGTAGGTATGCAATTAAGTTGAGAACGGAATGGGGCGTTAGGGAGCCAACGGCGCCGAAGGTTTTCATCCCCTGGCTGAGCCACAGATCGCCAAAGACCTGGGTCAGCACCATTAATATTAAAATCAGTCCATTGATCAAGGCTGTTCAGCCGTCTTCTGGGCGATGGGGTAAATGCTGTTAACCCGTTGAAGACTCTTTCCTCCAAAAGCACCCTATCATGGGATGTCCTTCTATGAACGCTCTATCGTGTAGGCGGATGGGGAGTGTCACAAAAGCCACTCAAGGGCAGAATGAGAGACCATCGTTCGGAGTGATCTTCTATTTCTTGTAGCTGCCCTGTTTTCAATGTGTTAGTATTTTTAAGGCACTCTTTCATACCTTGATTTCAATCAGATCAAGTGTTTGAGATGTGCGGGTGTTGTGTAGTGGTAAGACCTTAGCCTTCCAAGCTAATGATAGGAGTTCGATTCTCCTCACCCGCTTTATTTTGTTACGTTCTACATTTCGCCTTCTGGATCTAAGATAGGCATTTGTTTAAGGACGGCATCTGCTTCCTGAATTCGTCCTTGTTGTCTAAGCAGTTCGCTTAAGGCTTGGTACGCTCCAGATTGTGGGCTAGTACGGTGTTGAATGGCAGCTTGATAGGCGGCGATCGCCTCTTTGACCTTTCCCTGCTGCCTCAGGGCATGCCCCAAATTTGTGTAGACATCAAATCCTGCGGCGAAGGCTGGATCTTTTTGGATGATTTGGCGATAGAGGGCGATCGCCTCGGGCAGTTTGTGATGGCAGGCCAGAGATAACCCCACCTCTAGGGCTGCAAAACTGGTGGGATTGGCCTTAAAGGCTTTACGGGCCGAGGCTTCATCAACACAAGCCCCTGCGGGTAGAGCGAAAGCAGCACCAGTCCCTAGGGGACTGAGCAAACTAAGCGGGAGGACGACTGCCACCAGATGTTTCATCGCAAAAGCACCCTTAAAAACCTGAGAGTGGAAGCGAGGTCAACCTCCACTCCCTGTCAGGGTTAATCGGTTTAGAGACCGAGATCCGCCAAAATGTCTGTGGCGTGGGTTTCGGTATTGATGCTGTCGTATACGTGGGCGATCATTCCTTGGGGATTGATGACATAGGTCACTCGCTTCGCGTAACCCTTCCCACCATCCACATCATAGGATTGCATCATTAAGTGATTGGTATCAGCCAGCAGGGGAAACGGCAGATTAAACTTTTGCGTAAATTGCTGGTGCGATGCCGCATCGTCAATGCTGACGCCCAGAACCACAATATCCTTACCTTGGTAAGCCGAGTAGTTATCACGGAAACTACAGGCTTCCTTGGTGCAACCAGGCGTATCATCCTTAGGATAGAAATACAAAATCACCGTCTTGCCCGAAAAATTTGCGAGCGACACCGTATTGCCATTCGTGTCTTGAGTTGTAAACCCAGGAGCGAAGGTTCCCACTGCTAAAGCCATATCTCACCTCATCTTTGACAGAACATTTAGGCCAAAGACTAAAAGACAGTCTCATAAGCCTTCAACATTGTAAGTCTTATCCAGAAATGGTCACGGCCAGCGGAATCATGCTCCCTTGTGCGGGGTCTGACGCGGCACAAGGGTAATGGCTGGGTAGGCGATGCGCTCATGGTTGACCTGTTGCCAGACCTGGACAAAGATATGAGCCAAACTTTCCAGATCTTCACGGCTGAGGCTGGCATTTACAAGCTGCTGATCTTCCCAGCGGGTTTTAAAGATTTGCTTGACCGTTCTTAGGGCCACTTCTGGGTCTTTTTGCTTCATCGCCCGTAACGCCGCTTCGCAGGAGTCCGCCAACATCACAACGCCCGTCTCTCGACTTTGGGGGGCTGGGCCTTCGTAGCGAAAATCTTGCTCCTGAATGGTGATAGGTGGCACGGACTGCTGCCCCTGCTGGCAGGCTTGATGATAAAAGTAGGCAATGATCATGGTGCCCTGGTGCTCTGGAATGAAAGCCTGCACCGCCGAAGGCAGACCAGCCTTACGGGCCATTACCAGCCCCTGCTCAACATGCTGACGAATGATATGGGCACTCAGCCAAGGGTCATTGATATCGGTGTGTTTATTGGGACAGCCAAATTGATTTTCAATAAAGGCTTGGGGGTCATGCATTTTCCCAATGTCGTGGTAGAGCGTTCCGGTTCTAACCAACTCTACGTTGCAGTGGAGGGCGCGTGCTCCGGCTTCTGCCAATGTGGTCACAAGCTGGGTATGCTGAAAAGTCCCAGGGGCTTTTTCCGCAAGCTGTTTGAGGAGCGGTTGGTTGGGGTTGGCCAACTCTGCAAGACGAATGGGGGTAATGAGATCAAACAGTTTTTCGAGGTACGGGCTAAGTCCCAAGACAATAATGCACCACCCCACGCCAATCAGCCCTTGACGCAGTGCCAACAAAATCAAGCTAAACATTCCTGGGGTGCTGCTTCCACCCACCAAAATTGCATAGGCAATGGCCTGGACTAACCCGATCACCAAACCAGTGCGAGCAAATTCTTCCCGCGATCGCACATAGCCTGCCATGACACTTCCCACCAAGCTGCCAATTGCAATGGCGACAAAGGTGGGCCAAAGGGAAGTCGATAATCCAAAGGGCACCAAAAAGCCAAGAAGTACCACCACCGCCGCTCCAATCACAGCGCCATAATAGCTGCCTACCAACAGCCCCACCGCAGGTAAGGTAGTGTAAGTCACTTCTGTTAGGCCAATCATGAGCGGCACACTGAGGGCCAACAGCAACACTAAAAGCGTATCGGTCGGGAGCCATCGTTGATGAGACCAGCGTTTGTAATAGCGTGCCTTTAGCCAAGCAAATACGCCTAGGGCAGATGCCACCGCTAAGCCTGTCATCAGTAAGCCTTCGACATTCACGCGCCGTTGACTCAGATCAAGGCTATCCAGGAGCGCAAATTGAGCGGAAGAGATCGGCTGATTTTTTGAGACGATCACATCTCCTTGCTTGATCGATACTTGGATGGGGCGGATGTCTTGGGCCGCTCGTTCTTGTTGACGAACGGTCTCTACAGGATCAATCACCAGGTTGGAGCGGATGACGACGGGTAAAAGCTGGATTGCTGCCTGCTGATGGAGACTGCTCCAGTCATTCACCTGGGCGGCTACAGCACTTTTGGACACTTCAGGGAACAACCCTGGTGCCACACCTTGGGTCAGCATCCGGCGCAGTACTAACGTCAGCTTTTGGCGAAAGCGGAGCCAGTCTGCATCGGGAAGGTCAAGGATAGGCTCTATCTCAAGGGTGGCAAGCTGTGCTGCAACGGAACGCTGGGCCAGTTGATACCGTTCATTGGCTTGGATGATGGACTGACGGAGTTGTTCTCGCTGAGAAGCGGATGTACGGGTTTTACGGTCAAAAACATCCAGTTCGGTGATGGCTTTACGCAGTTCCGGCGATCGCTCTCCACCCCCACTACTAGGCACACTAGCACTCAGGTCTTTGGTTCCCACTACTTTAAGCAGCGCCTTCAATTCTGGAAGACTGATCCGACGGAGGGTGCGCTGCACCTCAGTAGAGCAGGTGGTGGTGGGCAAAAATGGAAAAGGGCCAGCCAGGGTGCGAAGAGCCTGAGCCTGAGCCATGAGAGTTGAAAAGTCATTTTCAATGGTTTCGGTCAGCGGTTGACTTAAGGCAAAAACATTGAGTTCTCGCTTTTGTCGGACTGCTTTACGGATGGTTGCGGTCGCAATTTTATCCTCTACGGCAACCGTTTGAGGCGCATAGATGGTTTGTGGGGCAAGGGTATTAGGGGTGAGCTGTGGCTCGTTATAAAACCGATATCCAATGGTACCTGTAAGGGTCAAGAGCGCCAGCAGAGTCAATACCGTTGAGCGGCGCGACGTCAGACCACGGCGAATCTGAGCGAATGCGCCGTGGGGCCACATTCGTCCTGCCAAGGGTCTAAATTTCAAACCCTTCAAGCCGCAAAACCCCTGAAATCCAGGGGCAAATATTGAAGGAGCGGGGCTACTACCATCGGCATGTTTGGGTCGCCATGATGCTCGTAAATAACTCAGGGATACAGAGATGAGAGTCAGACTGAAAAGATGCAGCGTAAACAGTCCTCACTTAAACCATTATACGAAAAGAGGTCATAAATCGCTGATTTAGCGCGGACGTAACTGACCTGGCGTTGAAATTGCCACGGCAGACCAATCTTGATCGGGGCGCGGGCTATGGCAACCCGCCCACTGCGCGGCACAAAGATTACCTAAGGTGCGCAGCCCTTCTTCTAGGGGGATGGCGACAGACCATTGGATGGTGTTGAGCTGCCAGCGCCATGCCGTCGGCAAGTGGGTGAATCCGTTATGAAATCCAGACAAAGCAGCTAAGAGGATCTGTAACGCTGGCTGATGGGCAAACACAAGACCCGATCGCCGTACTGTCAAACAAAAATCCTCAGGGGTGCTCAGCAGCAGGTAGAAAAGCTGTGCGATCGCACGATCCGATGTCCAGTCATTGATGGT
>JANLSD010000068.1:0-15549 GCA_031362245.1 Acaryochloridaceae cyanobacterium OTE_25_metabat_464
TCCATATTCTTCCCCCCTTAGCATGGGGGTTTTGAGGGGGGTAACTTAGTGCAAAAGGCATGTTCTCAATGCCTTTTGCACTAAGTTAAGTTTCCATAATGAGAATTGCTTCGGTTTGTGCCCTTCGACTTCGCTCAGGGCACAAGCTCTAGTTGGCTGAGGGTCGCCGAAGCTAGCCCTTCACCCCACTGCCGACTTCAGAGGGCACAATAAAGCGCTGTAACGCCAAAAAGAATACAAGAATTGGCGCAATGGAAATGACAGACCCTGCGGCAACCAAACGCCAATCCAAAGAAAAAGTCCCCGCCAATTTTGAAACGCCCAGGGGAAGGGTATAGAACTGGGGATCATCCAACACAATCAACGGCCACAGAAAATCACTCCAAGCCCCAATAAAAACAAAAATGGTGAGCGTAACCAAGGCAGGACGCACAGAGGGCAGCATCACGTTCCACCAAATCCCCAGATCGGAGCAGCCATCCATGCGGGCCGCTTCTTCAAGATCTTTGGGAACGGTCATGAAGGCTTGGCGCAGCAGGAAAATGCCGAAGGCCGAGGCGATCGCCGGAAAAATGACGCCCAAGTAGCTATTTTTCAGCCCCATCTGCACCGTCAGAATGTAGAGCGGAATCATCACGATCTGAAACGGAATCATGATGGTGGAAATGACCGCCGCAAAAATCCAGTCCTTGCCGACAAAGTTTAATCGCGCTAGGGGATAGGCGGCTAAGGAACAAAAGATCAGGTTCAGCACTACCGTCAACACCGACACCAGCAGGCTATTCAGGAAATAACGCCCAAAGGGTTGACTGTTCCAAACGGTTACAAAATTTTGGAGCGTCGGCTGAGCGGGCAAAAACTGCGGCGGGAACTGAAAAATATTCTCAGTGGGCGACTTTAGGGCCGTACTGGTTAGCCATAGGAGCGGCAGCAGCATAATTACGGCGATCGCAAACAGTACAGCGTAAACCAACAGGCTCTTCAGCCACGCCATCGACGGGGATGATCGATTGGGAGAAAGCTTCATAGCATCTGATACCTTAATGTTTGCGAAACGATTGCTGAATCGACCTAAAAAATCTCAAAAGCAAAAGGGCGAACTTCAACAGTTCGCCCTTACTGGGGTTAGATTAGCATAAAGAGCCGTCCGAGAAGACGTCTAGCCACAGAACCAACATTGAAAGGGCCATGCTCCTAGCAGTTTCCCCATGTATTAGGCTGTATTAAATAGAGTGTCTCGAAGTAGAAAGACACCGAGAGACTAGGAAGCCTCTGCTAATTCAGCTTCCGTCGCAACCTGCTTCAGATGAATATGGCGGCGACCCAAAGAAATCTCAAACTCATCTCCAGGATGCAGCTCCATCTTCTTCGTGTAGGCAGCCCCAATCAGCAAATTGCCATTAGCCTGCACACTAATGCGGAAGCTAGCGCTCCGTCCCCCTCGACTATTGCCGTTGCTAGCACGACCATCCAACTCAATACCCTCAGCATCAATCAGGGCATTGAGAAATTTCATCATGTTGAGGCGCTCACTCCCGTCGGGCATAACAGTGTAGTAACCACACTCTTTCGCCTTTTCTTCCTTGGTCAAATTCTCTAACTCTTTGACCCGATTGAGCAAAGCTTCGCCCTTGTAAGCAACGATCTCTGCCTTCTTTTTAGTGGTAGTTGCCATTCGTTTTCAATCCCAAGTAAAGTATTGCACTAGCCAAGCACTTAATCTGATTTTCGCAGATAACTAAGTATGGATTATAAATTACCATACCTAACACCTTTATTTTAGTTTAACTCTAAACAAATGGATATAGACTAGAAAATCTAAAATGTGAAAACATTATTGGAAATATTGCCCAGAACAAGGGTAAAAAGCCACGGAAGAAAGCGCAACCTCTCATTACTTAGATGAAAAGCTTTTAAGCGTTAAGATATCGTCGCAAACGTTCAATAAAACTCAAGAGGTAGGGAATAATAATCTGTTGTGCCTTAACGGGCTGTCAACGGCGCTTTAAGACCTGTATTAAGTCCGTCGTGGAATTTCATAGGTCAAAAAGTCATGGGCCAAGTCTGTTTTTGGGAATATAGCCCTAGCCTCTTGCAGAAGATGATCAAGCTGCACAGGGCTTCCTGGCGCATAACGAGGGCTAAAGTGAGTTAGAAACAGATGCTTGGCGGAGGCTGTTAACGCAACTTGAGCCGCCATCGTGGAGGTAGAGTGAAGCCGCTCGTAGGCCATCGTTGCATCTTGATGGGCATAGGTTGATTCATGAATCAACACGTCTGCGCCCTGGGACAAGTGAATTGCCCCATCACAAAGCACCGTATCCGTGCAGTACACGAGGGTTCGCCCCAGTTGAATATCACCACACAGTGCTGCCCCATCAAAGCTGCGCCCGTCTTCTAAGGTGACGGTTTCGCCCCGTTTTAATTGGCCATAGAGCGGGCCAAAGGGAATACCGAGGGACGCTGCTTTATCTGCGTCAAAACGACCAGGCCGATCTTTTTCTTGGATTCGGTAGCCATAGGCCGTAACGCGATGGTCTAAACGAGTACAGTAAACATCATATTCTTCGTCAGAAAAGACCAGTCCTGGCTGAACTGTATGAACACGAATGGGATAAGAAAAATGAGTTTGAGAATAGCGGCGGCTTGCCTGTAAATAATCATCCAGTGCCGCTGGGCCATAGATATCAATTTGGCTGGTATTTCCAGCTAGGCCGCAGCTTGCCAGCAAACCCATTAAACCAAAGATATGGTCGCCATGCATATGGGTCACAAAAATGCGGCGGATTTGGCTTATTTTTAGATCGCTACGGAGAACTTGGTGTTGGGTTCCTTCCCCACAGTCTAATAGCCAAACCTCAGCACGTTGGGCTAAGCGAACGGCAACGCTAGAGACATTTCGCGATCGCGTTGGGACACCGGAACTTGTGCCAAGGAATGTAATTTGCAAAATTCCTAACCCCAGTAAAACTTTGGAAGATTACTTGACTTGAATCACTTGACCTTTATGATACGACTGAAGCATCTCCTCTATACATCTCATCTATATCAACATCTTAGCGAGTGAGTTCTTTGGGGCGGTTCCCATTGCATGGGAACATGCGACAGGCTGACGGCTGCGGAAAGGTGTTATGCTCTGTCTCGTCAAATATCAGCCTGTCGCCCATTGAGCTTGTCACAACCCCATTGAAACAAAGTTAGTTTCGCCCATGTCGATACCATGAATAGACTGGGTAGTATTTTAAAACCAAGCTTTATACAAATTTTCTAATCTATTCTAGGGCTGTTTTGAACCCTTTGACTCAATTTTTATTTTATCGGAGTATTATCCTATGACTTGGCTCCCATTTCGCGGATCTGCGCGTCATCGAGATTACCAGAGCAGCAATCCCTCCATAGCCAGTAGCCAGCATCTGCCCCCAGCATCCGCACCCTGCACCCACCGTCTACCCCGTTATGGATGGGTAATGTTTTGGCTACTGTTGGCAACCCCTGCTACGGCAATGGATATTCGTGTGGGACTCAGTCAAGGGTTTTCCAGTGTGACGGTGGGCAGTTCTACCTCGGCTGACATTGTAGATGGCAAGGGAAGACTGCTGGGACAGCTTCCGGCATTGCAGGGGTTTAACGCCACGGTTGCTCAGGGCGGCGTAAGCCTCGGGGGCAAAAAATCCTGGCAGATAACCCTACGCCCCAAAGAAAAGGGGTTTATCTATGTGAGCAATCGCAGTGCCGCCTCAGGAGGGCGCTGGTATCGCGGGGAGGTGAAATTGGTGAGTGGCGGCGGTGGTCTTACGGTGATTAATGACCTGAACTTAGAAGACTATGTCGCTAGCGTCATTGGCAAAGAAATGTACCCCACTTGGCCCCAAGAAGCATTAAAAGCCCAAGCCGTTGCTGCCCGCTCCTACGCCATTTATCAGCAGCAGCATCCTAAATATCAGGGCTTTGATGTTTTAAGCACCACCACGTCCCAGGTCTATGCAGGACTCGATGGCGAAGCGAATACGACTCAGGCTGCCACCCAAGCCACGGCAGGCCAGGTGCTCACCTACCAAGGCAAGATTATAGAATCTGTTTTTCACGCTGCGTCTGGGGGACATACTGAGAACTCAGAAGATGTCTGGATGAGGGCGGTGCCCTACCTTCGAGGCGTGCCAGACTTTGACCAATCCGCGCCAGTGTTTCAGTGGAATATTATGCTGACCGAATCCCAACTCCGCCAGCGGATTCCTGGCATTGGGGATATTCTCTCTATGACGCCCGTCAAAACCACCCCCACCGGAAGGGTAAGAACCCTCAGAGTTCATGGCAGCAGAGGCTCTGTTTTGATGCAAGGGAGTGATGTGCGTCGGGCCTTAGGACTCAAAAGCACACACTTTACGGCAACGCCTGAATTTGCTCCGGTTGCGGGAGTTAAAGGGACTAGACCTGTGGGTTTTCAATTGGTGGGGCAGGGTTCAGGCCATGGTCTTGGCTTAAGCCAGTGGGGATCTTACAGCCTTGCCTCACAGGGCAAATCCTATCAGGCTATTTTGACGCACTATTTTCAGGGTGTTGCCTTGAAAACTCTGTATTAGATGAACCTCAACCAAACCGACCTGACACATAGTCACGGGTAATTTCTTCGCGGGGATCGGTGAAAATATTGAGGGTATCGTCAAACTCGACCAAGTACCCCACTTTTCCACCTTTTGGCGTGGCTTCTGCGTTGAAAAAGGCAGTTTTGTCAGAAACCCGTGATGCCTGCTGCATGTTGTGGGTCACGATCACGATGGTGTACTGCGCTTTGAGATCATTCATCAGCTCTTCGACCCGGAGCGTGGAGATGGGGTCAAGGGCGGAACAAGGCTCATCCATCAAAATGACTTCGGGATTAATGGCGATCGCCCGAGCAATGCACAGCCTTTGCTGTTGACCACCGGACAAAGACAAACCGCTGGCCTTAAGCTTATCTTTAACCTCATCCCAAAGGGCGGCTCTTTTGAGAGATTTCTCGACCAATTCATCAATATTGTCTTTGTAGCCGTTAATTTTGGCTCCAAAGGCAATGTTCTCATAGATCGATTTGGGAAATGGATTGGGTTTTTGAAACACCATGCCAATCTGGCGACGCACCACCACCGGATCCACCCGTTTGTCATAGAGGTTGGTGCCGTGGAACAGCACGTTTCCTTCAACACGGGAACTTGGGATCAAATCATTCATACGGTTAAAACATCGCAGCACCGTACTTTTGCCGCACCCCGAAGGCCCAATCAAAGCCGTGATCTTATGTTTAGGAATATCTAGAAATACATTTTTGACAGCCAAGGTGTTGCCATAAAAGACCGATAGATTTTCCGTCTGAAGCGTATACTGTGTGGCGGGAGTAGTTGCAGTGACAGAAGTAGGATTCATAAATATGGCTGTCAACGATTAGAACAAAACGAGAAGCGCGTTTAGATCCGATCCTAGACTAATCGGCAGCCTCTAAAATACATTATTTAAGTAAAGACTAGGTTAAAACTCTAGATCGTAGACACACTATGCTGCCAACAGATTAAGACTAAGTTAGGAATTCAACAAAAACGTTTTATCTTAACCCCTTCTTAATATAAAATCTGTATGCTCTATTACAAACGGCTTGTAATAGAGCAATTCCAACCCTTGAGTAGAAATTAGAAAACCTGATGTTTCTCCGTTCTAGAGCAATTAGCTGGACTATTACCGCCTCTGCTGCGGCCCTAACCCTCGGTTTGATCTCCTGCGGTGGACAAACAGATGCTCCTAACGCATCTTCGAGTGGTTCTGCATCTCCGAGTGGTGCTGCTGCACCTGCCATGACAGAAACCGTAGCCCTGAGTGGTGCGGGCGCATCTTTCCCCGCACCTTTATATCAGCGCTGGTTTTCTGACTTTAATAAAACCACTCCTTCTGTCACTGTGGGCTATCAGTCCGTGGGCAGTGGCGCGGGTGTCAAACAATTTATTGCGGGCACTGTAGACTTTGGTGCCAGTGATGTCGCAATGAAAGATGAGGAGATTAAGCAAGTCTCTAAGGGCGTTTTGATGCTGCCCATGACGGCTGGCTCCATTGTGTTGGCCTACAACCTCCCTGACCTGAAAGCCCCCCTCAAGCTTTCTCGTGCCGCGATGACGGATATTTTCTTGGGCAAGATCAAGAAATGGAACGATCCGGCGATCGCCAAGTCCAACCCAGACGCCAAGCTCCCTGACTCTGCCATTGGGGTGGTGCATCGCTCAGATGGTAGCGGTACAACGAGTGTGTTCACTAAATATCTGAGCACCGTTAGTGGCGACTGGAAAACGAAGGTCGGCAGTGGAAAAACGGTTAGCTGGCCGACAGGAACCGGAGCTAAAGGGAACGAAGGAATTACCGCCCAAGTTCAGCAGAACAAAGGATCTTTGGGCTACATCGAGTACGGCTATGCCAAACAAAATGGTCTAACCTTTGCCTCTCTTGAAAATAAGGCGGGTTCCTATATTGAACCTGGTGATGCGTCTGCTCAAGCAACCTTAGCTACGGTAAAGCTTCCTGACGACCTCAGAGCGTTCATCACAGACCCTGAAGGGAAAGATGCTTACCCCATCGTGACCTATAGCTGGATCCTCGCTTACAAAACCTATGCAGATGCCAATAAGGTGAAGGCGCTGAAGGCCATTGTGAATTACGGGTTGACGGAAGGACAAAAAACCAGCCCCGAACTAGGTTACGTGGCCCTACCTGAAGCTGTAGTCACAAAGGTCAAAGCAGCAGTGGATTCTATTGCAGTCAAATAGATCCCTTAGACATTAGGGGAATGGGGCTTACGTCAGATAAAATCACTGGCGTTTGCCCCACCAAAAATATTAAATTTTTCGGTTGAGCGTTTTAGAGTCAACGTCAAAGTCATTCTTTTAGAGCATCATGACTTCACATCTGGCAGAATCTACTCCACTGATTCACGCAAAGCCCAGCCTTGGACAAGTTCTGGATAAAACCTTTATCTGGATCACTCGTATCTGTGCCTTTTCTATTGCGGGCGTGTTGGTGCTCATTGCCATCCAAGTTGGGATTGAAGCCATTCCCGCCATTAAAGCTTTTGGTTTAGGGTTTATATTTCAACAGCAGTGGGATCCCGTCAAAGAGCATGATGGCATTACTGGCATTTATGGCATTTTGCCGATGATTTTCGGCACGCTCATGACGTCCTTTGTCGCGCTCCTGCTGGCGATTCCCATTGGGGTTGGCTCTGCTATTTTCTTGAGTGAAGATTTTCTGCCTGTTTCTTTCAGGACAGTTCTTGTCTTTTTAGTGGAGCTTTTGGCAGCAATTCCCAGCGTTGTGTATGGGCTGTGGGGCATTTATGTCCTCATTCCTCTGATTCGACCCCTGGGGGAATGGCTCCATGAACACTTCGGCGGATTTTTCCTATTTGGAACCAGTCCCTCTGGCCCTGGCTTGTTGCCTGCGTCCCTGGTGGTGACGATTATGATTTTGCCCACCATTACGGCTATTTCTAGAGATGCGATGACCTCGCTGCCCCCTGAACTCCGTCAAGCTTCCATTGGCTTGGGCGGTACCCGTTGGGAAACGATTTTTCGGGTGCTGTTGCCTGCTGCCTTTTCGGGTATTGTGGGGGCCATTATGTTGGCCTTGGGCCGCGCAATGGGTGAGACCATGGCAGTAACAATGCTGATTGGCAACTCTAATACCGTCAATTTCTCCCTGTTTGCGCCAGGTAATACAATCTCGTCTCTGCTGGCGAACCAATTTGCAGAGGCCAGCGGCCTTCAGGTGTCTGCGCTCATGTACGCGGCCTTAATTTTATTTGTGCTGACGCTGCTTGTGAATATTGCAGCGCAGTGGGTTGTGATGAAAGTTCAAAAGTTTTAAGCCTTTTTTATTCTGTTTCCCCTGCGAAGTCTCCCCAGCAATCCCCATTGGTTTGACGCTATGTATCTGTCTCGTAAATCTTCGGACGCACGATCCATTTTCAATAAAGCCATGACGATTCTGGCCGGAACCTTAGTCGTTGTGGCGCTGATTCCCCTATTAGCAGTGCTGTCCTATGTGCTGATTAAAGGGTTCGGTCGGTTGAATTTAGACCTGCTGACCAAACTGCCCCCGCCCCCAATGGTGCCGGGTGGCGGAATTGCCAACGCGATTGTGGGCACTCTGATTATGGTCGGTCTGGCTTCCTTGATTAGCGTTCCCATTGGGATTGGTTCCGCGATCTTTTTGTCAGAGTTTAGTAACCCAACGACTGCTCAATGGATCCGGTTTGCAACCAATGTTTTGAACGGTGTCCCATCTATTATTTTGGGTGTGTTTGCCTATTCCGTGTTGGTGGTGACAACCAAAACCTTCTCTGCCTACGCTGGGGCCGTGGCGCTTTCTATTTTGATGCTGCCCACTATCATTCGCACCACGGATGAAGCCCTCAAAATTGTGCCCCAAGAAATTCGATGGGCCTCCCTCGGAATTGGGGCGGCAAAGTATCAGACGGTTTTGCAGATTGTGTTACCCGCTGCCCTGCCGACCATTGTGACGGGCGTGACCTTGGCGATCGCCAGAGCTGCTGGAGAGACCGCTCCCCTAATCTTCACCGCACTGTCCACCCAATTTTGGCCCAACAGCCTTTCGCAACCCACACCATCCCTCGCAGTCTTAGTCTTCAACTTTGCCACAGTACCCTTCAAGAACCAGCAGGAATTGGCATGGGCTGCTTCTTTGATTTTGGTGCTGTTAGTGTTGACCACCAGTATTATTTCCCGCTTCGCCCTTCGTCGCAAAACCTACTAAACGGTTCCCCCCATGACTCACTATTCCCCCCAAACCATTCCTCAACCCAAGAGCCAAGTTGAGGACACTGCACTAGAAGCAGTCAATCTCAATATCCATTACGGCTCTTTTTTGGCTGTCAAAGATGTCTGTCTTAAAATTGAACGCAACAAAATCACCTCTTTTATTGGACCCTCAGGCTGTGGTAAAAGCACCCTTTTGCGGTGCTTTAATCGTCTTAATGACCTGATTGAAACCTTTCATATCAAAGGCGAGGTTTATCACGAGAACCAAGATCTTTACAGCCGCCATGTGGACCCAGTTCAAGTGCGCCGCCGCATTGGGATGGTGTTCCAAAAACCGAATCCATTTCCCAAGTCCATTTACGATAATGTCGCCTATGGGCCTCGCATCAATGGCTTCAAAGGCAACCTGGATGAACTGGTTGAGCAGTCCCTTACACAGGCGGCCCTCTGGGATGAAGTAAAAGACAAACTCAAACAAAGCGGTACGGCACTGTCTGGTGGTCAACAGCAGCGTCTGTGTATTGCCCGTACCATTGCAGTGCAGCCTGATGTTGTCTTAATGGACGAACCCTGTGCGGCCCTTGACCCCATTTCGACCTTAAAAATTGAAGAGTTAATGAACGATCTAAAGTCGCAATACACCATCGTGATTGTGACCCACAACATGCAGCAGGCGTCCCGCGTTTCTGATAAAACCGCCTTTTTTAACGTTGAAGCCACACCAAAAGGTAAAGTAGGCTACCTCGTTGAATATGACGATACCGTTAATATTTTTACAAACCCTCGTCAAATCCATACGAGAGACTACATTGCAGGCCGATTTGGATAGCTTAAATCTGTCTGTATTGGCTCATTTATGGGCGGCGATGTTACCTTGCGCTACATCTAGGGAATTATAATAGGGCATCGTCCGGATAGGGGTACGTATGACAGAACATAAACGTAATCCAGAAGAAATTCTGGATGACATGCGAAACAAGCATGTTTTATTTGAAAAACTTGAGGTCGCTGCCGGAGTTGCAGCGGGTGCCGGCACAATCGTCTTGCTGTTTAAGCAAGCGGTTGTTGTGTTTGCTGCTGCGCCACTCACTTTTGCAGTTGCTTTGAACTACTTCAACAGAGTACGGATGAGCAAAATGCTCCAAGTGCAAACTCACTTGGAAGTGAGTGAAGTGCAGCGCCGACTCTCCAGCGAAATTCAAGGCATTAAGCCCTTGGGTTCCGGTGAAGTGGGGATGACGAGCACGGGCCAAGTTGAAAATGCTGTTGCCACGCTAGCCGAAAAGATTGCGGCATTAGAAGCACAACAGGGTGGCTCCAGCAGTGCTGGGTCTGAGCAGATGACTGAAGAATTGGTGCAGTTACGCAACCATCAGTTGGACTTGTCTCAGTCTTTAGAAGCCATTAACCAACAGATGCGGAGCCTCACTGCTGGCACACCTGGTGCTGGCGTTGATAGTTCTAATATTGATTTAGATGTTCTCCGCCAAGAATTTCAGGGTCTGCTTCATCCTGTTCAACAAAATCTGGTTGATCTAGAGTCTCGTGTTGCCTCTAGTCCTGCTAGCAGCGCTTCCGCATCCTTTGATGCAGAGCCTTTACGAGCAGAGCTGTCACAGTTGATTGTCCCTGTACAACAGCAGGTTCATGCCCTCGAAGAACGGCTATCCTCCCAGAGCGCTGCGCCGACGGGTGATACCGAGTCACTCCAACAGGTTCATGGCAATGTCAATGCTCTCAACGAAAAGCTCGACAACGTTGCCGCCCAGCTTTCCGCCGAACTTGCTGGTTTCCAACAGTCCGTTCAGCAAACTCAGGAGCGGATGCAGGTTGTCCATCAACAGGTTGAAGCGGTACATCAAAATGTATCGGCTGCACCTGCTCCAGGCTTGAATCCTGAAATGGTCAAGCAGGAAGTCCATGCGGTCATGAATCCGCTTCGAGAGCAGCTTACCGCTTTAGAGCAACGATTTAGTGGCCTGTCTGTGGCAGATCCCCATGCGGCTCAGCTCCAAGCGGAGCAAATGGTTAGCCTCCAAAACCAACTCAATAGTACCAACGGGACTCTTGAGGAGATGGCAACCCATTTGACAGAACATGTTACTACGGAACTCTCCAAGATTCCGCATATGGTTGAATCCCATGTGAACCAGAAGGTTGCTCAGCTTCAGCCAGCAGCACCTGTCGATAAAAAGATGGATGCTTTGTCTGAACTAGACTCGATTTTGGCAGATATTAATCTGTAACCTTTAACTGAGGCGTCTCATCATGGCGTTACGGTCTCATGAATAGCGTACCGAATGCGTTCGGTACGCTAACTTGGGTTTTAAACCCGATTACCCACACAAAGACTTGAGGGTATCGGCAAAGGTGGGATAGGAAATTGCGGCGGCTTCGGCACGGTGAATGGTGGTGGTGCCTGTGGCAACTAGGGCGGCGATCGCCAGACTCATGGCAATCCGATGATCGGTAAAGCTATCAACTTCTGCGCCCTTGAGAGGATGTCCGCCCGTAATCTCTAGACCATCGGGCTGTTCTGTGACCTGTGCGCCCATCAGACTGAGTTGGGAGGCAATGGCAGACAGGCGATCGCTCTCTTTCACCCGTAACTCTTCAGCATCTCGAATAATGGTGGTGCCGTGAGCCATTGCTGCTGCCACCGCCAACACAGGGATTTCATCAATGAGGCGAGGCAGAATTGCCCCTTCAATGGTGCAGGCTTTTAGGGCGCTATGGCGCACCCGCAGATCGGCGACGGGTTCTCCGGCAGCTTCACGACGGTTTTCTAGGGTGATATCAGCTCCCATTTCCAGCAGGATATCTAGGATGCCTGTACGAGTAGGGTTTATACCTACATTTTTAATCAGCAAATTTGAATCGGGTACAATGGCACCTGCAACCAACCAGAAGGCCGCTGAGCTAATGTCTCCTGGCACAATAACAGACTGCCCCTGAAGGGTTGCGGGGCCAACCACGGTGGCGCTCCGGCGCTCTGGATCGACGATGACTTCTGCGCCAAAGGCCCGGAACATGCGCTCGGAGTGGTCGCGGGAGAGGGCGGGTTCGGTGACGGTGGTTTGGCCTTCGGTCATCAGTCCCGCTAACAACACGGCGGATTTGACTTGGGCGGAGGCGATGGGGGATTGGTAATGAATGGGCTTGAGCTGCTGGCCCTTAATGGCAAGGGGCGCAAGGGTATCGCCTTTGCGCCCCCAGATCTGGGCACCCATTTGACGCAGGGGGGTGACGACTCTGCCCATAGGCCGCGATCGCAATGACTCATCCCCCGTCACGGTAAAAAAGCGATCGGGGTGGGACGCCAGAATGCCCATCATTAGGCGCAGGGTGGTGCCGGAGTTGCCTGCATCTAGAACTTGGTTGGGTTCTTGCAAGAGTCCTAAGCCCAGCCCTTGAACTGTCACCAGTTCTGTATTCAGCTCTGAAATCTGGGCACCCATCGCCCGAAAGCAAGCGGCTGTACTACGAGGGTCTTCGCCTAGCAATAGCCCCCGAATGGTTGTTTCGCCCGTGGCTAATGCGCCCAGCATGAGAGCGCGATGGGAAATAGATTTATCCCCAGGAATTCGGACTGAACCCTGAAGTACAGTGGCGGCCTGAATGTGCCAAGTGGTGGCGGTGGATTCGGGGGAGGATGTGATGGTGAGGATGGGGGAGGACATGGAGGAGTGAGGGGGTGGAGAGGGCGATCGCAATCCTACCGCGTTTTTCAGGGTTCAGGGCATGCCATAGATATGACTTCTACCCATTCTCTGAAACTCCGGTTTGGCAGGGCTTTTAAAATAACTGTTCGAGTCCGTGCGCCTGAAACTTTTTTCCCAATTCAGTCGTCGAGAAAAACACCCCCAGTTGGCTTCACTCTGCTTATGGGAGGTGGAAGAACCTATGAATAATCTTCTAAGCACAACGGCTTTAATGATTGGATTGGGGCTAATCAGCCCTTTGACAGCAGCCAAAGCAAGTGTTGCGTTACAAAGCTTCGGTCAAACAGAACAAAACGCTACCTTTGTTCTAGCAAACAGGACTGAGCAGAATTCATCCGAGCAAACCCAGCAAAACCCAAATCATCTTCGACGTAGAAATCAGCAAGATCCTCAAGACCAACAGCAGGACATCCAGGAACAACGGCGGCAACAACAAGACGCTCAGCAGCGACAGCAGAACATCCTAGAACAACGCCGTCAGCAGCAAGAGGCGCAACAACGACAGCAGCAGGACATCCAGGGACAACGGCGACAACAACAAGACGCTCAGCAGCGACAGCAGAACATCCTAGAACAACGGCGGCAACAAGACGCTCAACAGCGACAGCAGCAGGACATCCAGGAGCAACGTCGTCAACAGCAAGATGCCCAACAGCGGCAGAACATTCTAGAACAACGGCGGCAGCAGCAAGATGCCCAACAGCGGCAGCGTCAGCAGGACATGCAGGGCCAACGGCGGCGGCAACAAGATGCTCAACAACATCAAAATGCTTTGGAACAACGGCGTCAGCAAGATGATCAACAGCGTCAGCAATACATCCTGCAACAACGGCGGCAACACCAAGACGCTCAGCAACATCAAAATGCTTTAGAACATCAGCGACAAATCTTACAGGCCCAGCATGAAAAGCAAATTGCTAGACGCAGAAATTGGGAAACCCAATATAATCAACATCTTGACCAGCAACGATTAGCTTGGCAACGGGATCGAAATCGCGATAACTGGCTACAGCAGCAGCGACTGATTGAACGGGAACGGCGGCTGGATCGAATTGAAGCGCGTCAGCGGTATCTTTATCGCGAGTATGTCACTTACTATAATCGCGACTACTGGGACGACATCACTTGGCGAAATCGGAATTATTGGGACGATTCCACCTACTGGAGCGGGCCTGGGTATTGGTATGAGCGTGATTACTGGAGCCAACACGGATATATTTGGGACGATGTTTTAGGCGGCATTTTACAAGTGCTCATTAGTGGATTAGTTCGAGGCGATATTAGCTCGGCTTTCAACTCCTATCCACCCGCCAGCAAGCTTTACGATGAGGGACCAGAGATTCTCTCGTTTAATGGCTTGACCCAAGCGGCTTGTGAACCAGGCAACATCATCATTTTGCTGCCAAATCGACGCGTCATGTGTGCGCTCCCAACCTATTCCTTTGCCCCTGGAACGTATTACATCAATAGTCCAGATCTAGCCCTAATACCAGCCGATATTCAATATTAGGTAAAAAAGTGCCAGCTAGCTCACATCACGGCTAGCGCGATAGAGATCCTTCCAACCATCTCGCTCTTTTACTACCGTTTCAAGATACTCGCGCCACACGACTTGATCTTGTACAGGATCTTTGACTACAGCGCCCATTAATCCTGACATCAGATCGCCTGCTTGGAGCGAGCCATCACCAAAGTGAGCCGCAAGAGCCATGCCACTGCTCACCACAGAGATGGCTTCAGCGGTGCTGAGGGTTCCGGTGGGGGATTTGAGTTTGGTTTTGCCGTCTACCGTCACGCCATTGCGCAACTCTCTAAAAATGGTGACGATCCGCCGAATCTCTTCGACGGCGGGTGGCTCGATGGGCAGCTCTAGGGCACGACCGAGGCTGGCAACACGCTGCTGGACGATATCGACTTCCTCGGCTTCGGTATCAGGGACGGGCAGGATAACAGTATTAAAGCGGCGTTTGAGTGCGCTGGAGAGGTCGTTTACGCCTTTATCGCGGTTGTTGGCAGTGGCAATAATGTTAAATCCTTTAGTAGCCTGAACTTCTTCACCCAGTTCTGGGATGGGCAGGGTTTTTTCGGAGAGGACGGTGATGAGGGTATCCTGCACATCGGCGGGGATGCGGGTGAGTTCTTCGACGCGGACGATTTTGCCGTCGCCCATGCCGTTCATGAGCGGGCTGGGAACGATCGCCCCCATAGAAGGCCCTTCCGCTAACAACTTAGCGTAGTTCCAGCCATAGCGAATGGCTTCTTCGCTGGTGCCTGCGGTGCCTTGAATGAGAAGGGTGGAGTCGCCTGTGATGGCTGCTGCGAGGTGTTCTGAGACCCAGGATTTGGCGGTGCCAGGGACGCCATAAAGCAGGAGGGCACGATCGGTGGTGAGGGTGGCGATCGCAATTTCCATCAGGCGGCGATTACCAATATATTTGGGTGAGATGGCAAACCCGTTGTCGAGGGTACCCCCCATGAGGTAGGTGGCGACTGCCCAAGGGGAGAGTTTCCAGTTGGGCGGGCGCTGACGGTTATCGGTTTTGATGAGTTCTGCTAGTTCTTGAGAAAATTGTTCTTCTGCGTGCTGGCGTAGCACAGCAACGGTTAGGGATTCTCGGGTGGGAGTTTGCTTTACTTTACTAGGCATCTTTAGAAGCAACCTGGGCTTTGGGTAACGGTAATGAAATGAAACACAATCTAAATTTCATGCTCTATGCTGTTGCAAGCACACCTTAGGTTTCCCTGTCATTAAGCTAGAACAACGTCAGCACACCAATTTTTTCATCACTGCTCAGCTTTTCAATGTCCTCATAGTGACTGCGTAATATTCCTTCAATATCGGCTGTTCTACAGTTGCCTCGTCTAATCCAAATGATTTTAGGTGGAAAGCCTCTCAATACTGTTCGGATAGCCCATATACCTTGCACTCAGCCCCCCCAGCCCCCCAATTCTGGGGGGAGAAATCCAAAGTCTCGGGACATTTCCCCCAGAATTGGCTACGGTGTACACACAAGTCTGAAAAACATTAAAACCCT
>JANLSD010000114.1:0-13783 GCA_031362245.1 Acaryochloridaceae cyanobacterium OTE_25_metabat_464
CTTCCAGTAAATGATGCAATACCCCGATCCCTTTCCAAAGGGTTTTCAATCCAGGCTCACCATCCCCTTTTCGGGCAAGGAATCTCCCCAGTTGGGCAATCCAGCCCACTGCTTGATGGATGGTGGGCGTTTTTTTAGAGCGATTTTTCGGTTCAAACTTGCGTCTCAATATCTTCCATTCCGTTGGCTGTAGGATCGTTGTACAAGCCTCATTGGGCGTGAGTCTCGCTCGATAGGTCAACCACATCAGCCGCCACGCCACAATGGAGTAGGTTGCCAGTGCATTGAGTAAGCGCGCTTTGCCGTTTCGAGTTGAAGTTGCTCAATGCGGCAACCACTCTTGAGGGTGAAATGAAATCGCTCAATCAGCCATCTGAGGCTATACCATTGCACACACTGCCAAGCCTGCTCAAAACTATCAATGGGCAAAGTAGTTAGTAATAGCCAGCGAATCGGCGTCCCCTCAGTGGGTGGGATGGTTTCTTCGACGAGCAGGACATTTAAAGTCACAGGTTTGCATTGCTTGGGCTGCTTGTGATAGCGGGGCACCTCAATGGTTACTTGCATGCCTCGCACGGTTACAGTCGCACGACGGGCAGGGCGCTCAGGGTTACGCTCCACTTCAATGGTGCATTCTCCTAGCACAGGGGCTTGCTCAATGGTGGGGCGCAGGTACCCCATCTCATGCTGCACTTTGCGGTTATGACCTACACGGATCAGTAATTCACTGTTCGCTAGCCGAGGTTGGACAAACAGGTCGTATATATCCGCTTCTCGGTCGCCCACATGCACAACACAAACCGATTCATCAATGTCTTTCTCTGCGGCAGTAAGGGTGTCGAGCCATCGTTGGCTCTCCTTGTCAGCGGTGGCCTTTTTCCGTTTGTCTTTTGCCTTCCCACTACGCTCTGTGCGGCTCCAGGTATATTGGTAGAGCAAGCCTAAGGGTTCTCCCTCGCCACTGACGGCAAGACAGCTATGCACTTTGATGCCTTGTTGATTCGTCTGGCAAATAAACCCTAAGCCGCTGGTTTGCTTGAGACTGGTGAAGTCTAAATCTGTGGTGTCCTGAATTGCCAGTACCACGGATTGTTCATTCACCCGTGTGATCACGCTGGGACGGTGGCTGGCTAATATCTGGCCTACCGTTACACGTTTATTGGACAAAAACCGATAGATGTTCTGGCTCCCAGAGGCGCTCCCGCTCACTTGCGGTATTGTTTCGCCAGGGTGCTCTGCTAAAATCCGCAACGTTTCCCGTAACCGTTTCCCATGACGAAAATCTTGGAACGGATGGCTTGTGACTTCTTAGCTAGCCCAATCTCGCATGATGTTTAATATCCAGGTCGCTCTACAACTTAAGCTAAGTCTCTCACAATTGACTCTGCAAAGCTAGTCCCCATGACACTTCTACGCACTTGTGTGTAATGGATAGAATTGGGGGGGTTAGGGGGGCCAGGGCAATAACTTTGAACTTATCCGAACAGTATTGGGAGTCGAAGGGCACAATCTCGGGGGTAAAACCGAAATTGTCTAACCGATTCAACTCAAAAACCCCATCCGCTCCAAATGCCCTGCCACCTTTGCCTCCAGTTCAGCCACCCTACTCGTCAACTCCGGCAACGCCACCTCATACCGCTCCGCCAACACCCGCACCCGCTGCGTCAACCCCTGACTCACCCGCTCCATCTCACCCACGATCGCCCCACCAATCCGCGTCAGCCACTTATCCTCCACCACCAACGCCTTAACCTCCACCTCACTCAGCCCCGCATACCGCTCATACACCTGTAGATCCAGCACCTCCTCCGCCTCCTTAATCCCCTTTTTTAGGGTCGTCTGGCGATCGCACAACTTCAGGCAAGCCTTCAGCACCGTCTCCTCCTCCCGCACCCCAGGATTTTCGGCCAAACCAAATTCAACAGCCTAGGCTAGCCTTAAAATGGATAAAACCATCTTAAACCTACCTAACTCCAGGGACATGAATGCTTCAAACCTCTACAACTGAAACAGTCAGCACCCCTAAGCTTGGCCTTAACAGCCAGCGCAGCGTTTTAGAAAACGGCCTCGTAGTGCTAGTCACAGAAAACCCCACCGCCGATATTGTGGCCGCACGCCTATTTATCGATGCAGGCAGCCGTCATGAGCAACCTAACCAAGCCGGACTATCCCACCTAGTTGCATCCCTCTTAACCAAAGGCACCCCCACCCGCACCTCTCAGGATATCGCCGCCCAAGTCGAGTCCATTGGGGCCAACCTTGGCGTCAGCAGCACCCCTGACTACTTTCTAGTTAACGTCAAAACCGTTAGCCCCGATTTTGAAGAACTCCTAACCCTAGCCGCCGAACTCATCCAATCCCCCACATTCCCCGAAACTGAGTTAGTGCTCGAACGCAAGCTCACGCTTCAGGCGATCCGGGCGCGGCAAGAGCAACCGATGGCGATCGCCCTCCAACAACTGCGCAAAGCCATCCACCCGCATCATCCCTACGGACAACCTGGACTCGGCACCCTCGAAACCATCCCCCAAATCCAACGCGAAGATCTGTGCCAATTTCATCAGCAATACTTTCGCCCCAACACCGCCGTCCTTAGTATTGCAGGCAATATTACGGTAGAAGCGGCGCTAGAACTTACTCAAAACCTATTTAAAAGCTGGCAACCCACCGCCACCACTCCAATTCCAGCCCCTTCTTTGACCTCGGGTGCCAATCCTGTCCAGGTCATGAAGACCCAACCCACCCAGCAATCGATCGTGATGCTGGGCTATCCCGCCCCTACAGTTCATGACGCAAACTACCCTGCCCTCAAACTGCTGTATACCTACCTATGCAGCGGCCTATCCAGTCGGCTGTTTACAGAACTGCGAGAAAAACAAGGACTGGCTTATGAAGTCTCGGGCTTTTATCCCTCACGGCTAAATCCCTCCCATTTTGGCGTGTACCTCGGCACCGCCTCAGAGAATTCGGCATTGGCTCTCTCCTTACTCAAAGCTGAACTGCAAAGACTATCTGAGCAAATGCTGTCTGAAGCAGAGGTAAACGCTACTAAAAGTAAGCTGTTGGGCCAGTATGCCTTAGGCAAACAAACTAATCATCAAATTGCCAATCTCTACGGCCTATACGAGTATCTACAGCTCGGTGCAGATTACGACTACCAATTTGTTCAGAGCATCCAGTCCATTACACCAGTACAACTCCAACAAGTTGCCCAGCAATACTTGCAAGAACCCTTTGTGTCCCTCGTTGGCCCAGAAAACGCTCTATCCCCGTTAATGTCCTAAGCTTCCGCAACCGTAGGGGCGCAATGCCTTGCGCCCTCTTATTCCCGTCTCACACTAGTTTTCAGCAATCGCCGCCAAATATTTTTGATCCACCAGGTAAGCCCCTCGCTCAAACCGCACCCGCCAAGCATCCCCTGGCTCCCGTCCCAGAATCACACCCTCCTCCTCCAACTGCACCACATTCGGCGGACGCAGCATCGGCATCGATTCAGCCGTCTTAAAATACGGTGGAAGGGCCGCCAACCGAACGCGATCGCCCGTCTTAAACTCAGTTTCCAAAGCGGTTTCCCCTGACAAATCGTGGATACTATCAGCTTAGGCCATAGACCTAACGATAAGATTGTAAAGATACTCCATCGCCCAAGGCAAAGGTCAACCCTTCATGTCCCTCCAGCCCCCCGTCTTGCTTGATGGCAAACAGCTTGCCCAGCAGATTCAAGATGCCCTCGCCCAAAAAATTCAAGTCCTATTGCCCCAAGTGGGTCGCCCCCCTGGACTGGCGGTTTTGATGGTGGGGGACAATCCAGCCAGCGCCGCCTATGTTCGCAACAAAGAACGCGCCTGTGAACGGGTGGGCATTGCTTCCTTTGGACATCACTTTCCAGCGGATGTGTCTCAAGGGGAACTCACCACCATGATCCATCAGCTCAACGCAGATGATCGCGTGGATGGCATTTTGGTACAGTTGCCCTTGCCGAAGCACCTCGATTCCGAAGCCCTGCTCTACGAAATCTTGCCCGAAAAAGACGCCGATGGTCTCCACCCCATGAACCTAGGTCGCTTGGTCCGCAAAGAACCAGGACTGCGAAGCTGCACCCCAGCAGGTGTGATGCGACTGCTAGAGCAATACAATCTCACCCCCGCAGGCAAACACGCCGTTGTAATCGGTCGCAGCATTTTAGTGGGTAAACCGATCGCCCTCATGCTGCTGGATGCCAACGCTACGGTCACAATGGCCCATTCTAAAACCCCAGACCTGAAGGCCACCGTATTAGCCGCCGATATTGTCGTCGCTGCCGTGGGACAACCAAATCTGATTACCGGAGATATGGTCAAACCTGGGGCGATTGTGATTGACGTGGGCATCAACCGCATTGAAGACAAAGCGACCGGAAAAGCTCGATTGGTAGGGGATGTAGACTTTGAAAACGTCAAGCCGATTTCCAGCTACATTACCCCAGTCCCTGGCGGTGTAGGAGCCATGACCGTTGCCATGCTGCTGGAGAACACCACATGGAGCTACTGCCAGAGGTGCAAAGCATCATACAATGATGAAACTCCCATCAAACTGTAAGAGTGGCCTAAGCAAGAGCATCAACTCAACGCTTGACTTGGGCGCAATTCACTTTGCGAAGGATTAACCAGGAAGGATTTTCACCATGATGTCCGCAGACAAAACTTCTGCTGCCCCTTCATCTAGCCGGTCAGAAGCCCCGACGGATGCCGCTACCTTCGACCTAACAAGCTACCTTAATCAGCGTCGTGAATGGGTAGAGTCTGCGTTAGATTCCTCCATTGAGGTGGTCTATCCTGAAAAAATTTACGATGCCATGCGCTACTCGCTCTTGGCTGGGGGCAAGCGTCTGCGACCCATTTTGTGTCTTGCAACCTGTGAATTAACAGGGGGCACCATTGACATGGCAATGCCCACCGCCTGTGCCCTGGAAATGATCCACACCATGTCGCTGATCCATGATGACCTCCCCGCAATGGACAACGATGACTATCGGCGCGGCAAGCTCACCAACCATAAGGTCTACGGGGAAGATATTGCTATCCTGGCTGGGGATGGGCTGTTAGCCTACGCCTTTGAATATTTGGCAGTTCACACCAGAGGGGTTGCACCAGAACGGTTATTAAAGGTGGTCGCTCGTTTGGGGAATGCCGTTGCGGCCACGGGATTAGTGGGCGGTCAGGTGGTGGACTTAGAATCCGAGGGCGTAATGGATATCAATATAAAGACCCTCAATTTTATCCACAGCCACAAAACGGGGGCGCTATTGGAAGCTTCCGTTGTATCTGGCGCGGAACTGTCTAGCGCCGATAGCGACAGTTTGGAGCGGTTGACCCAGTACGCTCGCAATATTGGCCTAGCCTTCCAGATTATTGATGATGTGCTAGATATTACCGCCACCGATGAAGAATTGGGTAAGACGGCGGGCAAAGACTTAACCGCCCAAAAGGCGACCTACCCCAGCCTATGGGGCATTGATGAATCCAGACGACAGGCCCAGTTGCTGGTTCAAGAAGCCAAGGCCGCGATCGCCTCTTTTGGCCCAAAAGCCGCCCCCTTGAGTGCGATCGCCGACTATATCACTGAGCGAAAGTCCTAACCCCCATGATGGTTCACTTGAGTACCAATCTTTTACCAATCTACGCACCCCTCCTCTTTGGGAAGTTAGGACTCGCCGCGATGCAGGATTTCAGCAGCATTCTTCATAATCGTGTTTTGCTAGTGGCGATCGCCTCAACCATTACCGCCCAAGCCCTAAAGCTTCCCATTGAACTCATTAAAAGCCGTAAAATTAACTTCCGAATTTTAGTCGGGACGGGCGGCATGCCCAGCTCTCACTCGGCCCTAGTGACAGCCTTAGCCGCTGGGGTGGGGCAGGTGAAGGGATGGGATGGGGTTGAATTTGCGATCGCCACCATTTTTGCCGTCATTGTTATGTATGACGCCGCAGGCGTAAGGCAAGCCGCAGGCAAACAAGCCAGGGTCTTAAACCAAATCATTGACGAAGTGTTTCAAGAGCACCCCGTCTTTAATGAAAATCGCCTTAAAGAGCTACTAGGACACACACCCATACAAGTCATCGCAGGATCAATCTTAGGCATTATTATGGCCTGGTGCTTTGGCCCCACGGGGATACTCCTGTCGTCTTAAGCAAGCGCTCAAATTTACCTGAGCCTGGGCAGCTTGAGTCTGGACAGACAGATGATTGAAACCCTTAATTTATCCACAGCATCAGTTCTGCTGCTGTCGAATCAACTCCTGTTGAATGAGATTCCTCAAACTTGAGTCCGATTGACTTCTTTGAGTGAAATCATTAAATTCACCAACGGATAAATTGTTTCGACGAATAATATTTTCCGTCTCATTAAAAAACGACGCACAGATAGACCGTACATTGCTCGGAAGTTGCCCCTGTCCACAGACATCACTGGGCAAATTGCCATTCATCATATGACGAACATCCCGATAGGCTCTGCGACGTAGCGGCTCAATTTCAAGCACCGCACCCGCATAACTACGAATTTTGCCAGCGGACTGTGCAAAGGCCACTGAGGACCAAACCACCTGTGAATCTAAACGACCCGACCAACTGGGCACAATGCCCGTTAGCCATGCACAGCAAACAAACAAACAAATCCCCCATCCTTGAGCGGCGGAAACAAAAAGAATTGGGCGTGACGATGCAGAATAGGTCATGACAGCCGAACACTCAGGCAATAAATCTAAATCTCTTCAATATTATTGAAGCGGGTCTTGCCTCAGAAGTTCCTGAAAACACCCAGGAACCTCATCTAGAAAAAAGCACCTTAGGTATGATCTCACACCTTGCCTCAGCATTAAGTCTTCCCATTCTCTCCCTAATTGCCCTAGAGATCTAACTCACCCAATCCAATCCAAAGCCCGATCTCAATGAGACCGCTCCAGCTTGGCGTTCTGACAGGCTCTACTTAACGCTATCACCTTGGTTTGAAGTGTCCCCTTCGCCTCTTGTCCCTGCTTGAGAGCCACTTCTAACTCCAGCAGAATCACCAACGTTTGCTGAAGTTGCTGAAGAGAAAGCGTTCTTACGTCCTGACTCAGAAAATAAATCCGTTTGGGGTTTGCAATATCTGCGGCCTTGGCAATCACACGCTCATCTCGTTCTCCCGCAACCTGCATCACCTTCACCCACAACCAAGTCCGAAACTGTCGAATCAGCGTTGCAGAAATGCGCAGGGGTGGCTCATTGTGACACAGGAGATCGTCCAATACGCTCAGGGCTTTATCCACAAGACCTTGCCGAGCAACGTTAGCTAACTCTAGGCTACTCTGCTGTGTATTGCGCACTAAGGCTTTCACCGTCGCGGGGTCAACCACCCCCGCCGAACCATCCGGTCGAGTCACATAAAGCTTTAGTTTTTCAAGTTCGCTAAACAGTTGACGGGTATCATTGCCCACCGCCTCTGCCAAAATTTCCACAGCAGCATCTGTCATGGCTAAGTTAAGCTGTCGGGCTGCTTGTTGAACGGTCTTCTGAATGACATCGGTTTTCCAAGTGGGCGCTAGGACAAATTCTTCAACCACACCCTGCTGCTGAAGCGTTTTTGCAATTTTACTGCGACCATCCGGTTTTCCCGCATAGGTAAACAGCAAATGGGAAGACGCTGGCAGAACGGGTAGCGTGCGCTCAAGTTCCGTCAAAAAGTTCGATGCGTCTTGCCCCGTGAGTGGCGGGTTGACTAGCCATACGAGGCGATCGCCCTCACCAAACGGCACCGTCATCGCCAAGTTAAGCCCCTGAATCAGAGCCTCAACGCCTGCCGACCCAGCACCTTCTACCTTGTCATAATTAAAACTTTTCCAAGTCGGAACCAACACCCGATCTTCAAGGGCTTTAATCGCATTTTGAAGCCGGAATTCATCATCACCCCAGAATAAATAAACAGGCATTGATCAGAACATCCACCCATATCGAATGCCAGATTTCCAGCAGGTCTTTTTAATAAACATCTCTGCTCCTACATTAAGCCTCTTCGGATTCCCCTTCGACCATTTGAATTAAATGGATATGCTTATATCCTAATTTGATCTCAAACTCATCTCCAGGGGTAAGCCCCATATCTTCAGTGTAGGTAGAGCCAATCACGATCTGCCCATTTTTGTGGACGCTCACACGATAGGTTGCCTCCCGCCCTCGCCCATCCTTACTGCCTTCAGGACTAAGGGGAATGCCCTTCGCCTCAATGACAGCATTAAGAAAATCTCCAATATTAACGCGGGTTTGATTGCTTTTTGTGACGCTACAATAACCACACATACGGGCTTTTTCGCGGCGAGACAGATGCTGGAGTTCTTTTACTTTTTGCAGTAGCGCTTTTCCTAACAAAGGGATTGTTTCCGTTTCGGTCGCCATTTTAAAAACGTCCTTTCCTTCTGTATACGATAAGATTACAAAACTCGTTAACACTCCAAATTGAGCTTTAAGCTTAATGCACAGAATCCTAAGATTCTTCATTCACTTAGCTTAGCAAACTATTTCTATTTAGAATACAAATATGGAAATTATTTTCAAGAAAATCTGAGTTATTTTCTAAACTTTCCTCTCAGAAGGCTATGGGATGCACTGGAGCGATGACCTTCTCAAGAAGACTGGAAAGGGATTTACAGGGCTGACTTTGATTCTGATCCTCAAATATCTTCAGAAAAACAACGAAATCTTGAGAGATTTCCTATGAAAATGAAGCTTCTTTGACAGTGGAAGATAAAGCGCTCATCGGTTTTACAATGATTGCCTGGATAAAATATCTAAAGAATTACGTTATATCTATGTAATAGACGTAGATTTACTGGGTGAAGCCATTATTCTTTTCTTAGGCTGTTGTACGCTGCAAGCGCGATGAATGCCGATCCAGTTCCCTACCGGTCAATTACGATGAAGGCTTGTTTTAACATTCAGCGTCAAGTGGCGGGGCAGTTGCCTTGGGTTGAGACTTTTGAGCTGGAGGCTAGTCCTAGCACCACCATTCTTGACTGTCTCAATCAGATCAAATGGGAGCAAGATGGCTCCCTTGGGTTTCGGAAAAACTGTCGCAATACCATTTGTGGAAGCTGTGCGATTCGGATTAATGGTCGCCCTGCTTTGGCCTGTAAACAGACGCTTGAGGCGGAATTAAAACAGGCTGACTTAGCGCGTGGCGTGACGGCAACACAACCAACGGAGGATTCGCCTGCCATTATTGAAATTCAGCCGTTGCACAATTTCCCCGTCATTAAAGATTTAGTGGTAGAAATGGGGGAATTTTGGAAAAATCTGGCCCAGGTTGATCCCTACGTCAGTACGGCTGCGCGTGTCATTCCAGAACGTGAGTTTTTACAGTCCCCGGTAGAGCGTGCTGTCCTCAATCAAGCCGGAAACTGTATTATGTGCGGTGCCTGTTACTCTGAGTGCAATGCCAAAAGCGTTACGCCAGAGTTTGTTGGGCCTCATGCCCTTGCCAAAGCATATCGTGTCTTAGCCGATACCCGTGACAGCAGTGAATCAGCACGAATCGCACAATATACCCAGGATTTATCGGGTGTGTGGGGATGTACCCGCTGCTTCAACTGCAATACAGTATGTCCAATGGAGGTTGCCCCCCTCGACCAAATCACCCAAATTAAGGAAAGACGCTTAGCCCAAATTGCTCCGTCAGAACCCCGATCCATTCGACATCGGAGGGCGATGGTTGACCTTGTGGCCCAAGGGGGTTGGATTGATGAGCGGCGCTTTGGGTTGGAGGTCATGGGAAACCGTTTTCGCGATTTAGGAGGTCTTTGGAGTTTAATTCCGTTGGGAATACGGATGATTGCCAAGGGCAAGTTTCCCGTCACCTTCGAACCTTCTCAAAGTACTCAAACAGTGGGTAAACTGATCCAAGCAACACAGCAACGAATTTTATTGACAAAAGGATTGCCTTCCGTGACCCAAGCGCCTCAAATGCCGAATCCACCTAATTCGCCTGAGCCTCAGGCTGTCAGTTTAAATGAAGCGGAACCCAAGCTAGGGTGGAGTGCCTATTCAGAAAAAATTAATGGCCGTTTTGCCATGCTTGGCTTTGTCCTGCTGCTCATGCTGGAAGTTTTGACGCACCAAACCTTTCTGGATTGGTTGGGGTTGTAACTACAACTACCGAAGTTCTGGTCTGTTTTTGTTAGCTTAAAGGCTAATGGTTCCAAATCTATGAAGGACGTTGGACGAAGTGGGCATTATCCACATTCAAATTGTTGAGGGCAACCCGCATTTGCGATCGCTCTTGGGCTGGCACCTCCAGCAAACTGGGTACACCGTCCATCTGACCTCTGGAGTGCGGCAGGCACGGGAGGTCTATCACCGCCAACAGCCAGACTTAGTGGTGTTAGATTCGGACCTTGCCGATGGTGACGGTCTGGAGTTTTGTCGTTGGCTCCATCGGCAGCAGCGACCGCTCGTATTGATGTTGTCGGCGCTTGTCAGTGAAGTGGATGTGGTCAGCGCCCTCAAAGCAGGTGCTGATGACTATCTCAAAAAGCCCTTTGGCATTCAAGAATTCCTAGCGCGAGTAGAGGCGGTGAGCCGTCGGAGTCGCTCTGTACTGCCAGTTCAGCTTCGTTATGGTGACTTACGCATTGATTTGGTGCAGCGACGGGTGCACTATAACCAAGAGCTGATGGACTTAACCCCTCAAGAGTTTAGTCTCATGTATGTGCTAGCCCAAGCGGAAGGGCTAGCCCTCAGCCGCATGGAGTTGTTGCAACGGGCATGGCCAGACAATATTGATAATCCCCGCACGGTGGATACGCATATTCTGTCTCTACGCAAAAAAATTGAGCTTGATCCCCAACAACCTCAGTTGATTCAAACGGTGCGTAATGTGGGCTATCGTCTAAATCTTGAATTTTTGTCTGGGACTAAACCCTCTCGGTGTTGGACTGAGACCAAGTCCCCAGAAGAGTCTTCCGTGGCCCATGAGGAGCGTCGCTTTGGCTATCGAGAAGAGGCTTCGCCTCAGGTTTCTTTAGGCTAGTGTCACGAATCAAAGGCATCCCAGTCAGAAACCTGTGCAGCCATTTTTTCAGAGAGTACAGTCTGAATTTCAGGCCAGTTTATCTCTTGGATGGGTTTGTTTTGTCTGATTTGGCCTTGGTCGAGCCATAGAATGCGATCGCAAAGACGTTCCAAAACCAAATGCTGATGACTCGCAATCAACACGGTGCAGGGGAGCTGTCTCAAGATGTGACACAGCAGCTCGATTCTGCCAGAATCTAGGGCCGATGTCGGTTCATCCAGCAGCAGCATTTTGGGTTGCGCAATCAACGCACGACAGAGACTCACCCACTGACGTTGACCACCAGACAATTCCAATGATTGTCGAGCCTTCCAGTCTTGAGGAATATTGAGCCGCTGTTCCCACCGCTCCATCCGCTGCTGAATGTCGGCTGGGGCGAGTTTTTGAAGTATCAGCGGATAGGTGAGCGCCTGCTCAACCGTCATCCCTAAAAGCTGAGGGTCTTGAGGCACCAGCATCACCTGCTGACGAAGGCTGGGGGGTGGATACTTTCTTAGGGGCTTACCCTGCCATAAAATTTGTCCCTCAGCGGGTTCTATCAAACGATTGAGCAACCTCAGCAGGGTGGTCTTTCCCGCTCCAGATGCGCCCACGATCCCAAGTTTGGATCCAGACGCCTCAATCCGAAACGAAATTTGATTGAGCAGATGAACCTGCCCCATCCCGCTGACGACACCCACCTGCTCTAGGGCTAATTCAGGCATTCCTTGGGTCGGTTTCTCCATGCTGTGATTAGACCTGCACGGGCAAGGTGAGTGCCGTGTGGATGACCCAGAGATCTGCGATCGCCAACAGCCCCGCCACCCCTAACAACGTTGCATACATCCAAGGCTGGGCAAGGGGCTTAACATCTTGGGTATCGATCCCCGTCTTGATCTCAATCAGCCTTAGCATCCGGCTAAACCCAACAATCCGCATCGGCAGCAGAAACCCACTCCGATTTTGACTTACCAAGTAATACACCAGCCCACCTTGTCCCGTGGAGCGAGCCTTAAAATCCACAATGTCCGACCACGCTAAAGACCAATCCCGCCGTAAAGGCCCAGGCACCCACCAAGGGTAATGCACCACAATGCCTGCCTCACTCAGATGAACCTGCTCACTCAGAATCATTTGTAAAAGGATGCCACCGCTGAGTAACGCAATCCCCAGCCAAACCACAGAATTTTGAAATCCGATTAGAGGGTCTATACCCCCGTTCAACCTTGCGAGAAAGGGCAAAGGCAGCATGAGCGCAACATACAAACTCCAGAGTGCAACACGCACTAGGGGCGAAATTTTGAACACACTTGGAACAAAAACGTCCCCACCCAACGGTACAGTACTATTCATCACAGGCTAAAGCAAAAAAGATCATAAACAGGGCTTAACAGCATTCTAGGCTTGTTGCAGAGTTTTGGGCTAGGCTGGGTCATTGAAGGTTCAGCCTCTCCTATGCATGGACAGATTAAGCGAGTGAGTCCATCTTTTTCCCTGGCGATCGCCCTCCCCACCCCTCGGAGCCACCTCTATGCGCCTTGACCGTCTGCTTGCCATCCTTCTCCTGGTCATTTGCATTGTCGCCACAGTGGGCAATTGGATTGTCGGCACCTCCTTCCGCAACGCTGGGGAACGCCCAGCCGACATCGCGTTAATTGACATTTACGGCGGCATTGGCGACGCCGCCAGTTCAGGGCCATTTGGAGCCTCCGGTGGCGCAAGTGCAAACACCTTACTAGAGTCCATCCAAAAAGCGCGCAAAGACAAAGTTAAAGCCATTCTGCTACGCATTAATAGCTCCGGCGGCACCGCTGCGGCCTCTCAGTCTGTCAACCATGAGCTGATGCGCGTTCGCAAAGAAACCAATATCAAAATTGTGGCAAGCCTTGGGGATGTTGCCGCATCTGGTGGCTACTATATCGCCAGTGCAGCCCATCATATCGTCGCCAATCCCTCCACCCTCACAGGATCTATTGGCGTCATTATCCGTACTCAAAATGTGGGTAGCTTGTTAGAGAAACTGGGTGTACAGTCTGGAACCGTTCAAAGCGGGCAATACAAAGATATTCTGTCCCCATTTCGCAGCACCACCGCTGACGAACGTCAACTGATTCAAGGCATCGTCTCAGACTCCTATGAGCAGTTTCTAGCGTCCATTGTCGAAGGACGAAGCATTGCACTCCCAGAACTCAGAAAATTAGCAGATGGACGAATTTTTACCGGATCCCAAGCGAAGACCGCAAAACTTGTTGATTCCCTCGGTAATTATCAAGATGCAGTCCTGCAAACCACCCAAATGATTGGACTCAAAAAAGAGCCGATCATTCGCAATTATACCAACGGTGGATCAGGCTCCCTCTTAGGCAAACTACTGCCTTTCTTAGGTGGGTCAAGCAACAGTAGCTATGCCTTTACGCCCTAATGGACTTTATCTCTCTTTACATGCATTAATGCAATTTGATCAAGAATTATTTTTAGACAATGCTGAAAATCAACAATGGTTAAAATCTTTACCCTTAGACTCTAAAGATGTCATCTTCAATATTTTACACCGTCTCAACATTCCAGAAAATGAAGAATTAGAACACCAGGTTATCACCTATAAACGGCTTCTTGAGCCCCTTGGCATAACTACAAGCAATACAAAACCCAAACTCTACTTGCGGCCTGAAGAAATTGCCGCCTGCAGACAGACGCTAAAAGAGCTAGGGATAGAGCCGCAC
>JANLSD010000168.1:0-87931 GCA_031362245.1 Acaryochloridaceae cyanobacterium OTE_25_metabat_464
GGGAGAGGGGCTAGGGGTGAGGGTCTTAAGATTGGCGCATTCACTCATGGGTTTCATTAAACCTCTGAAAACCGCTCTGAGCGGACTTGTGTGTACACGGTAGCCTTGGTAAGGGGGGAAGAATATGGACTAGCTCCCTCCCCTTTACAAGGGGAGGGCTGGGGTGGGGTAATGCAGGGTGCTCAAGCTTAAACTCATCCGTTATTTCAGACTTGTGTGTACACCGTAGCCAGAATTGGGGGGCTGGGGGGCTAATGCAGAATCCTCGATACTTTTTCAATCATCCCTAAGGCACACCATTTGCCTGATGCGCGATCGCGTAGGCTCGGAACCGATCCATATCCGCTTGCAGCGTTGATTCCACCACCTGCCCTAAAAATAGACCATCCATCCATCGCAAAACCAACGGAATCTTAAACCCCACCGTCAACCGCACAATACTCCCATCCGCCTTGCGGTCATAAAACCGAATCGCGCCCTTATTCGGCAAACCATCCACCGACTCCCACTGGATAATTTGATTCGACACTTCCTTTGTAATGCGCGAAAGCCACGTAAATTCAAAATTGCCACTCGCCAACTTCCAGCGCGATAACTCCGGCTGATCGGCCTGCACCTTCACCGACTCAATCCACTTCATCCAGTTCGGCATTTGCTCCAGGTCAGACCAGAGCTGCCACACTGCATCCACGGAAACCGGAAGCTCCACCTGAGCGCTATGTTCTAGCCATTCAGCCATAGTTGTGCGATCGCTCCAAAGGTTAAGCAAAAAAATTAAGTCGCTAAAGCAGGCGTTCCTGCGGCTTTGGATAATACATCCGCCTGCTCTAGGATAGCGCGGGCAGCCCTGCGGCCTGAGAGGGTGGCCCCTTCCATACTGTCAATATAGTCCTGCTGGGTATAGCTGCCAGACACAAAGAAATTGCTCACGGGCGTTTTTTGGTCAGGTCTGTAAGGATCCATCCCAGGCGCTTCTTGATACAAAGACTGAGCTAACTTGACCACACTATACCAAGTCATATTCAGCTCCCGCGCTGAGGGGAACAGCTCATGGATTTGGGCCAGGGCATGCTGGGCGATCGCCTCATTGCTCATCTTAATAAACGGATCGCCAGGGGTCAGCACCAGTTGAATGAGAGAACCCTGCCCTTCACGGTAGTAGTCCTTGGGGCTGGCTAAAGCCAAATCCGCAAAGCAGGAAAAATCCACATCAGAACTGTAGAGAAGGTTATTTAACCCCGCCGCATGGTCAAGCTGCTTGCGTTCTTTTTCATCTTGTAGCTCCGTCACCCAACCATCAAACCGCAGCTGCACCGTCGCCACCGGAACCGCCTTGAGCTTGTAGATATTGTCAAACTCAGGCCACTGTCGCCAAGCTGGGGGCACTAACTTCTGAATTCCTGGCACATCACAGGCCGCAACGTAGGCATCTGCCGTCACTGTTTCTTCGCTCTCATCTTTCGCAATGCGCAGACCCGTCACCCGTGTTTGGGCGCCCTCTCCTGCAAACAGCACCTCACGGGTTTGGCGGCGCGTGTGAACTTTCCCACCCCGTGCCTCAATGTAGTCTACCAAGGGTTTAATCAAATACTCGGCGGGGGAGCCTGCCAGTAGATTGAGTTTAGATGCCTCGGTTTTGGTGGCAAACATCAAAAAGATGGTCAGCATACACCGCGCCGAGATATTTTCCGTGTCGATGAAGCCAAGGGCCAGGGCGATCGGATCCCAGAGTTTACGGAGGCTTTGATTATTGCCCCCATGCGATCGAAACCAGTCCGCAAAGCTCATTCTGTCCAAAGACCGAATCCACTTCATCGCCACTTCATAGCTGACCAGTCCTGGAACCACAGGACTAGTGCCTAGCGCCAATGCATTTCGAATTTTGTCTAACCAAGAAAGCTGATTGGTTGTAAAAAATGCCTTGAGTCCATTGAAGGGCGCACCCAACACAAACCGAAAATCAAGCTGCCCTAGCTTACCGCCTCGATTTACAAAGGTGTGGGTATGGGACTTCGGTAGCAGATTATCAAAGGAACCCACTTTGCGCATGAGTTCAAACAAATTGGCATAGTTAAAGAAAAAGACATGCAGCCCCATCTCAATATGGTTGCCATCAGGGTCTACCCAACTCCCAGCTTTGCCGCCCACAAACGGACGGGACTCAAATAGCTCAACTTCATGGCCTGCATCAACGAGGTCAATTGCAGTCACTAGTCCTGCCAACCCTGCACCAATAATGGCAACCCGCATGTCTTTCTACTCAGCCAATTTTCTTTACATATTGTAATAGGAATGGGGAATGCAGTACATCTATTCTTCGTATTGCTTTATTTATATGGATCACAGCAGACAATCCACTTTCTCATAGGTTTTTCTTGATGTGGGGCAAAATTGTTGACCGCGACTTCTGCGCTAGCTCGTTTGGGTACTATTAGAGAAAGACTCACCATCTGGGGTAGCGACTTGTGGCTGAACGGGCTAACGATGAAATTCTTCAACTTGCGGGCCAGGGGAATTTACAGGCTTTGTCGGTCTACTTAAACCGCCACCTGATTCCCAGTGGCGCTCACGTCAAAGTCAAGCAAAAAGACGAGGCTTTGCACGTCCTGATTGTTGTGATGTCAGAGTCTGAGCATTCAGAACTCATCAAATCAGTACAAGATCTATTAATTAATCTACATCCCATACATATTAAGCGCGTTAAGGTCTACACACAAGTTTTAGGCCAGAAGAAAGCGAACCTGAAGGAGCAGTTTTCAATATCCTCTACGGCTGAACCCCAGTCCGTTAGACCACCAACGGGATATTCAGGGGTGCCCAAGGGTGTACAGCCCCAAGTTTCGATATCTCAACCGGTTGCTTCCGTCCCTTCATCGGCTGAGGCCAAGAGAGCAGTCTCTAGTGGCGCTAATGCTTTCAAGGTAAGTTCGCCCTCGACCAAGGAACCAGCCACAAAGGCTCGACGCTATTCGGTTGCAGAGTTTCTTGCCCAGGCCAACAATATCGATGATTTGAGAGTGCTGGCAACGCATCCTTTTTTTACGGGCATTTGTCCCCACTGCGGGCATTCATTTCCGCAGCTCAGTTCGCCCCCGCTTTACTGGGATTGTGCAGATTGTGGATGGCAAGATGACCTAAATCCAGTAATGTCATCAGAGGATCTGTCTGAGGACAGCAGCCAAATTTCTTTAAGTGAAAGCAAACGGCTAGGAGACTATTTGGTTGAAGCAGGTCTTCTGACGGAGGTTCAGATTGAAGTTGCCTTGGCGGATCAGGTGACAACAAATCTTCGGTTTGGAGACGTTCTGATTCAACGCGGATGGGTCAAGGAAGAAACCATCGAATATCTGATGGCGAAGGTTGTTTTGCCAGAACGCACAGGATTGCAAAATGCGGCTTCTTATTTGGAGTCGAGCCGAAATTTGTTAAAGACGCTGTTTAAGGTTCGCGCCACGTCACAGGTTCCTAATTCTTTACTGTTGGGTCCTCCAACCATTGCGATCGAGCATTCTGTTGTGATTCAAGAATTGAGGCAAGAACATAGCGTCAGCAAACCGAAGGTTAGCCCTACTCCACCGGTTGCCCCAGTGATACCTGTTGTGGTCCCTAAATCATTGCCTTTTCCGTCAGGCAAGCTTGCGAATGAGCGCGAAACACTGATTTTGCCAGATATTGAGTTGGATGAGCTAGATTCTTATCTAAATGGATCTCAAAATCAATAGTGCAGCGTCATGTCATAAATTTACGGTTGAGCGATCGCGTTGCACGGGGTAGACATATAGGTCTACCCCTACGGGGATGGGTCACACCCTTCACCCATGAATTTTTGCGATCGCAATCAGCTAAAAATTGGAGCTGTCACCCCGATTAAATCCAGAATGTTGGTAGGGGCAAACCTAGGTGGTTGACCTATGCAGGGTGATTGCCCCTATCGCGCCCTGGATTGAAGTTGCGATCTTAAGAGGCTAAAGCGACCTCTACCATTTGCTGGAGTTCGCCCTGCTGATATAGCTCAATTAAGACATCTGAACCGCCCACAAATTCGCCATTGATATAAACCTGGGGAATCGTAGGCCAATTTGAATATTCTTTGATACCTTGGCGAATATCAGCATCTTGCAGTACATCCACGGTTTCGTAGGGTGCGCCAAGGGAGTTAAGAATTTGAACTGTATTGTTTGAAAACCCGCATTGGGGCATCAGTTTAGAACCTTTCATGAAAACAACAATTTTGTTGCTTTTGACGACTTCGTCAATGCGTGTTTGTAGTTCGGGGGTCATAAAAATATGCTCTTTGAGTCAGGACACAATCAATTAAAACAGGGGACGATAAGCGGAGATTTGGGGTGGAGCGAACGAAGTCACAACAGCGTTAACAGGGATTCGTATTGAAGGCTTAACGATGGACGGACGCTCGGTGCGTCACCGCGCTCAAACATTGGCGATCGCCGCGTCCCCAACTTCAGCCCATTTTTCGGGTGTATAGGTTTTGAGTGCAAAGGCATGAATTTGATCCGTCGCCATCGCCTGATTCACTGCACCGTAAACCAAACGATGTTGCTGGACCAAGGATTTTCCAGCGAATACAGCAGAGACAACCGTCACCTGATAGTGATCGCCACCCCCTGTTAAATCTTGAACCAAGACTTCTGCATCGGGCAATCCAGCATGGATTAACTGTTGAACCTCATCTGGCCTGATCATAAACGCAACCTTACTCCATCGACATCTACTTCAACCTTAGCGTTTGTCGGTGAATGGTGGCTGATTACTTTTTAGGCGCAGGGGCAGCGGATGGGGTTCTGGGGTACGGAACATTCACAAAACCAAGCTCAAACAACTGCTGATAGGACTTTGTGCCCAGGTCACGGCTTGGATTTTGGCTACGAATAATTTCGATCAAAAGCGGGATAGCCAGCTCCGGTTTGTTTTGTGCCCGATAGACGAGTGCCAACTGATAGGTGGACTGGTCACGGACTTGGGCCGCAGCTAAAGCCTGTTGCCGCAGACTGTCTGAAGCACGGTTGTCAACGCCGAGGAAAGACCCCGCAAGGGCCTGGTAAAAGTTGGAAAGCTGATTGGAGAGTTGTCGGGCATCCTGTAACTTGGAGGCGGCTAGGCTATAGTTTTGCCCAGAGACGGCACTTTCTGCTTCTCTCAGCAGGCGTTGGGAGGCTTCAATACTAAAGAGTCCGCCTTGTCCGCCAGAGGGGCTAATGATTTGTACGTTGCTTGGCACCGCAGGCTGGCCTGCACCACTGCCGTTAAAGTCTCCTGCTTTTTGAGCCTGGGCCACTGCGGAAGACAGTAAGACCACTAACGAAGATACTGCTGAGACAGCTTTAAGCCCTAGGGTACGCTGCCGCTGTCCACCAACCATTCCAAATGACACCATGAATGCACTCTGTAATTTGTCTGAATAGAATTTGTCTGAATAGATATGTTGAGGCAAAATTTGTAAGCGATAAGCTCCGAAACATCTTATCACCTGAAGCTTCGGTGAGCTTACCTCCATTTTTAAGCTTGCTTAACCGGAATGTTGACGTTTAGTCTACTCAAAAATGTTCCAAGCCCTCATCTATCCCCATAATGGAGTTTATGGTTCAAATTGCACTTTTTGGCACTAGTGCCGATCCGCCCACGACTGGCCATCAGGCGATTGTGGAGTGGCTGGCCACGCGCTTTGATACAGTGGCGGTTTGGGCTGCTGATAATCCTTTTAAGTCAGGCCAAACGCCGTTGCTGCATCGGCGGGCAATGCTGGCGTTGCTGCTGGAGGCGGTGGGACAGCGATATTCTAACATCCAGGTCTGTCCCCATCTAAGCGATGCAAGATCGCTCAACTCAGTTCATCTCGCCCAAAAAGAGTGGCCCGATGCTCAGCTTGTTTTGGTGGTGGGTTCTGATGTGCTGGTCTCTTTGCCAAGCTGGTACCGCATTGATGAACTGCTAAAGGTTGTCCATCTTCAGATTGTGCCGCGTCCAGGGTTTGCTGTGGACAGTGCCGATCTGGCTGCACTGAAAGCCCTAGGTGCACAACTCTCGGTGGCAGCAGATTTTATTGGCCCAGATGTGTCGTCTACGGCCTATCGGCAGATGAAGACAGAGGAGGTGATGATTCCGGCGATCGCCACTTACATCCGCCACCACGGTCTCTACGATTGGGTGAATCGCAGCCCATCTTGATCCGGTGGTTCTCTCGGCATCCTAAAATCAAGATTAAGTACGCTAACCCCTTAGAGAGCGCAATGACCGCAAAACTAAAGCCCGACTGGGCTGGCGAAAACCTTCTGTCTCAGGTTGTGAATGGGCTGATTAAAACAAAGCCCGTTTACAGGTTAATGAAGCAACAGGCCCGCAAGGTGCTGATTAACACTGCTGAAAAAAACGGCATTCCCTGGCGGCAGACTGTGCAGGACTTTGAAGCTTCGGGCATTCAAAACCAGTTAGGGGACGTGACCGACTCCAGCGTCACCTATCCTGACTACTACAATGTTCCGTTCCATGCCTACGATGAGGGCAACCTGTGTTGGTTAGCTGCCTTTGAGGCAGAGTCTGCCACCTATTCAATGGCAATGCGGGTGTGGCTAGCGGAAAAACTCACTTGGCAATCGGCTCAGGATCGACTGCGATCGAGTTTTCATGGGGTGCTAGCAACTCATGGCCCAGATCAGGTGAAGGATATTCTGGATATTGGCTGCTCTGTGGGCATTTCGACGCTCACGCTGCACCACTACTATGCCAGCCGAGCACAGGGTTCTCCCGTCAATACGGTGGGCTTAGATCTTTCGCCCTATATGCTGTCGGTAGCTCAGGTGCGGGATACGCACAAGGAAGTGAGCCAATGGGTACATGGGAAGGGAGAGGCGACCGGATTTACGGATCAATCTTTTGATTTAATTACACTCCAGTTTTTGATCCATGAGCTACCCCGTGAGGCGAGTGGTGCGGTGTTTGCAGAGGCGCTGCGGTTGCTGCGGCCCGGTGGATGTTTGGCGATTGTGGATAACAATCCACAATCACCTGTGATTCAGAATTTGCCGCCTGTTCTGTTTACGCTGATGAAAAGTACGGAACCTTGGAGTGATGACTATTACACCTTTGATGTGGAAGCGGCCTTGACCAATGCAGGGTTTGAAATGCCCATTACGGTTGCCAGTGATCCACGCCATCGAACGATTGTGGCAAAGAAAGCTGGCGTTTAGGTTCTACAGAAAATTGACAGCCTGCTTTTTGAATCGGTTCAGTAATTTATACAGGAAACATATTTTAGTCCCTATAATAGGACTGTGCATTAGGTACTTGCTATAAGGTCTAATTTCTATGATCCAGGCTAAGTTTAGTTTGGATACTGCCCAAATTGCCTTTCTGGAGCAGCATCAAACTTACGGATTTAAAGATAAAAGTGAAGCCGTTCGCTTTGCACTCCAATCGTTGCAGCAAAGCTTACAGCAGAAGCATCTTGAGGATTCTGCCGACCTATATGCTCAGCTCTACGAAGAAGATCCAGAGATGAGAAGCTTAGCTGAAACGGCATTGGTAGGATGGCCTGAATGACGACCTTGTCACGGGGCATGATTATTGATGTTGACTTAGAACCAACGAAAGGATCGGAAACGGGGAAAGTCCGGCCCTGCGTTATTGTCACCAATGACACCTATAACGAGCGTGTTCCTATTATTCAAGTTGTGCCCTTGACGGAATGGAACCCTAAGAAGGCAAGAATCCAGACCAATATTGAAATTGAACCTTCTCCACAAAACGGACTCACCAAGCGATCCATTGCCGATTGTTTGCAAACCCGCCCCGTCGATCATCGCTCCCGAATGGTGGGAATCCGAGGCACTATGGAGCCTGAAATCCTGGCAAGAATTGACCAGTCCCTTAAGATCGTTTTTGCGCTCAATTAATGATTCGTTTGTCTAGTGCTGTGCGATCGCCCTGCTCTTACTCCAGCTAAAACACTTTTGCCTAGAGTTTCTTGATTTCTGGAATACTCATAGAAATATTTTTGAACCATTTCTTGAGCAAGCATTACACAATAGAAGAGAACCTCTACTTATGGGACATAGAGAAAAACTGTGAGTAACACCAGTAACTTTAAAGAAGCCGTGCGGCAGGCAAAGCAAAACGCGCTGGTCGGCCCTAACGTGATTCAAAATGCCCTACCTTTTGTGGGCGGTGGCCTAGTCTTGACCGCCTTTGGTGCATGGGGTGGGTTAGGCGTTCTGCAAAGCAACCCTGCACTGTTCATGCCGACGTTTATTGTCGCGTTCATCGCTGAAATTGCGCTGTTTTTTATTGCCCAGGGTGTCGCCGCTCGTGGCAACAACAAGGTAGCGCTGCCCCTGCTTGCAACCTACAGCCTTCTGTCAGGGTATACCTTGGCGATGCTCTTAAACCTTGCACTACGTACCAATGGCGTTGGGATAACGGGATTGGGGATTGCTGCACTCAGTTGTGGCGTCACCTTTATTGCCGCACGCACAATTGGCTCTAACCTCAAAGAGGCAGATGGCTTTGCCCTTACTAAGACCATCCAGTTAGGGGTGATTGCCCTTGTCGTGGTTTTGTTCGCGCAATTGGGCTGTTCACTGTTCAATATCTATACCCCAAGCTGGCTTGAGATTGCCATCTCAGGGATTGGTGTATTGCTGTTTGTTGGGTCTGCGGTGGTAGACTTTTTCATTCTGCCCCGCACCTATAAAGACGAACAGTATCTCCCCGCTGCGCTTTCGATGTACCTCACCTATGTCAATCTGTTTGTCTTTATCTTGCGACTGCTGATTGCGCTCAATAGCCGCGATTAACTCGATTTTTAGACTGACTCAAACGCCGATCTCCTTCAGGAAATCGGCGTTTTTTGTAGACCAGTCCCATTCACAAACGCTTTACAATCAAGAGGTAACGCAAAGCCTTACGGTATCTTAGTCAAAGCAGAAGCCTCCATTTTTCTTCACAAAAACCCCATGACGGCCCAGACCCATAAAAAAGCAAAAGCCCTGAAGCCGACCAGTAAACGTCCGGCAAAGGAACTGTGTAGCGAGTGTGGGCTATGCGATACCTACTATATTCACTATGTCAAAGAAGCCTGCGCCTTTATCAACCAGCAGATTCCGGCCCTAGAAGAACAGACTCACGGACGCAGCCGTGACTTAGATATACCCAATGACGTTTACTTTGGCGTGCATCAGTCCATGATGGCGGCGCGCAAAACAGAGCCGATCGAGGGCGCACAGTGGACGGGCATGGTCAGCTCAATCGCCATTGAAATGCTCAATCGCGGCATGGTGGAGGGTGTGGTCTGTGTCCAAAACACTAAAGAAGATCGGTTTGGCCCCATGCCCGTGATTGCCAGAACCCCAGAAGATATTTTGGCAGCGCGGGTTAATAAGCCCACGCTTTCCCCCAATCTCTCAGTGCTAGAGCAGATTGAGCAATCGGGGATGAAACGGCTGCTGGTAATTGGCGTAGGCTGTCAAATTCAGGCGCTACGGGCTGTAGAGAAAAATTTAGGACTGGAAAAGCTATACGTTTTGGGTACCCCCTGCGTGGATAACGTCACCCGTGCGGGGCTGCAAAAGTTCTTAGACACCACCAGTCGATCGCCCAGCACCGTGGTGTACTACGAATTCATGCAAGACTTTAAGGTGCACTTTAAGCATGAGGACGGTTCCACGGAGACCGTGCCGTTTTTTGGTCTCAAAACCAATCAGCTTAAGGATGTGTTTGCGCCATCCTGCATGAGCTGTTTTGACTATGTGAATTCCCTGGCAGATTTAGTAGTGGGCTACATGGGTGCGCCCTTTGGCTGGCAGTGGACGGTGGTTCGCAACGACACAGGGCAAGAAATGCTGGACTTGATTGCTGACCAAATTGAGACCCAGCCTGTAACTTCGGTGGGCGATCGCCATCAAGCCGTGCAGCAGAGCATCCCAGCCTATGACAAGGGCGTGACCCTGCCCATGTGGGCCGCAAAACTGATGGGGGTTTTCATTGAGCGGATTGGCCCTAAGGGTCTGGAGTACGCCCGCTTTTCCATTGACTCTCACTTTACGCGCAACTATCTCTACGTCAAACGCAACTACCCCGAAAAACTTGAGTCCCATGTGCCAGAGTTTGCAAAAAAAATTGTCAGCCAGTACAAACTCCCCAATTAAATCGCACCCATTAGTATGACTACAACCAGCACCAGCATTACCTCTCCTCCGTTTTTGTCAGGACTGCGGATATTAGGCTATCAGTTTAAGTGGATTGGCTGGGTTAGCTTTTGGCCGAAACTGTTTTTGGCGATCGCCACCATCGTCATTGTCCTGTTTGCCGCCGCCTCTCTCGGAGGCCGTCCTACCGTTGCGGGTCAACCTGTCCCAACGGCTGGCATTGGCATTGGCTTAGGCATCCCTTTTTTAATTGGGGGCGTAGTGTGTCTTGGCATTAGCGCCTACTGGAGCTTTTTCTTTACGCGCCTAAGCCGTCGCCTGATTCAGCCCACACCTAAAGGTCAACCCTCTAAAACCGAAACGACCAGATGGATTAAAGCCGCGCTCATTACCGATCTAATTGGGCTTCTATTAATGGTTGTTGGTGCGGAAAGCATTGGTGGCGTTTTGTTTGGCAAAGCCCTATCCCAAGGGGGTGGGAGTGGATTTATTATTGACCCTAGCCGCTTTATCCAGCCAGGAGATTTACTGGTGATCTTGGGCAGTATTCATGGCATTGCGGGGCTGTCGATTGGGTTGTTGAGTTCTCTATGGCTGCTCCAGCAGACCGTCATACAGAAACCCCCAGCAATCTCTGGCGGTGGGCAAAAATGACTCAGCTGCCGCCCCTTTCTACAGAAACACTCTGGAGTATTCTCCACGGCGACATTTCAGACGAAACCGTGAATTGTATGCTGTGGCATTGCTTGGGCTATCGCTATAACCCAGCCGCACAGCAATGGGATAACAGCGCTGTAGATCCAGATTGGGCCAACCCATATCCAGAACCCCCCGATTTTATTGGCAACCGTCCGCCTACGGTTAAACTGACCCGCTCCATTCCGGCTAAACACAAACAGCTTTTAAAGGAAGAACTGGGCTTTACAGGCTATAAAGTAGGTGAACTCAACCCCACACTAACTCGTCGAGCCACTGCGGTCAGTTGGCTTTTGAGCCACCGCCGTCAAAACTCCATCATTCAATAACATCCAAAAAAAGGCGATGACAATGCACATTTTGTTGGTCGAAGACGAAGTGCCCTTGGCTCGATTTATCGAGCTGGAACTGAGTGCGGAAGGCTATCGCATCAGCGTCGCCCATGATGGCATTACAGGTTTAACCTTGGCACGAGAGTCTACGCCAGATTTAGCCATTTTGGACTGGATGCTGCCTGGATTATCGGGTCTAGAACTCTGCCGTCGTCTGCGCGCAACGGGGAACAAAATACCCGTCATTTTGCTGACCGCAAAAGATGAAGTCAGCGATCGCGTGGCGGGTCTTGATGCGGGAGCCGATGACTATGTGGTCAAACCGTTCAGCATTGAAGAACTATTGGCCAGAATCCGTGCCCATCTGCGTCGCACCAATGAACCGAATTCAGATTTATTGCAGTTTGAAGATTTGCGTCTCAATCGCAGTACCCGTGAGGTATTTCGGGGCCAGCGATCGATTGAGCTAACGGCAAAGGAGTTTGATCTGCTGGAGTATTTACTCAATCATCCGCGCCAGGTGCTAACGCGAGATCAGATTTTAGAAAAGGTGTGGGGGTATGACTTTATGGGTGACTCCAATATTATTGAGGTTTATATCCGTTATCTACGGCTCAAGCTTGAAGAAAATAGCGAAAAGCGTCTGATTCATACCATTCGCGGTGTGGGGTATACCCTACGGGAATAGGATGGTAAGCCACGGCAGGGCATGGCGCTCAGGACACAATATCTAGCTGGCTGAGCGCGTTGCCCTGAGCGTTAGCCGAAGGGGAGCCGAAGTCAGCGGTAAGCGACATCCGAGAAATCATCTATTCCCACTGGGAGGCAATGGGCATCCGCCAGCCTGTGCCAAAAGCACGATCGGTAATCTTAAGTCCAGGGGCCGCCTGCTGACGCTTAAACTCCGCCCGTTTCACCAACCCCAACACCCGACTCACGATCGCCCCATCATGCCCTCCCGCCACAATATCCGCCTGGGACTGGTGCTCATCAATGTAGCGATACAAAATATCATCCAAAACATCATAGGGGGGCAAAGAATCTTGGTCGAGTTGCCCTGGCTTGAGTTCTGCACTGGGAGGTTTTGTCAGGATATGGCTTGGAATGATTTCGCCCTGAGCATTGGGCGTAAGTTGTTTGACCCAAACTTGAGCCGTAGCGGTATTGAGCCATTCGCACAGTTCATAGACGCGGGTTTTGGGCACATCGGCGATCGCCGCTAGTCCCCCACTCATATCGCCATACAGCGTGCAATACCCCACCGCCACTTCAGATTTATTGCCCGTAGAGATTAGCAGACGACCGAACTTATTAGCGATCGCCATCAGCAAATTACCCCGAATCCGCGCCTGAATATTCTCCTCCGCAAGGCCCGATTCCGTTCCCGAAAACAGTGGCGCAAGGGACTGGGTGAACCCTTCCATCAGAGGGGCAATGGGAATTTTTTGGGTTTCAATGCCTAAGTTTTGAGCTAAGTCCAAAGCATCGGAAATAGAATGGTCGGAGCTATAGGGAGAGGGCATAAGAAGGCCCAGGACATTTTCGGCACCGAGGGCGGAGGCGGCGATCGCCGCTACCAGTGCTGAATCAATGCCACCGCTTAACCCCAGCACCACCTGTTTGAATCCACACTTACGGGCGTAATCTTGCACCCCTAAGACCAACGCGCCCCAAATTTCTTCGGCGGGATGCTGGGGACTGGCTGCAATTTGACTGGAGAGAATGGCAGGGCGATCGCCGTGATACTCCACCTCAAGCAAATCTTCCTCAAAGGCTTTTCCTCGTGCCACTAAATGCCCTGTGTGGCTAACGGCTAAGCTGCGACCGTCAAAAATCAGATCGTCATTGCCACCCACCTGATTGACATACAAAATGGGCAGATTGTACCGCGTGGCGGTGTGACTCAACATCGCTTCACGTAGGGTTTGCTTGCCCATACAAAAGGGAGACGCGGACAAGTTGATGACCAGATCGGCTCCTTGCTCGGCTAATTCAGCAATGGGATTGGCTTCGTAGCTGCGATGGCCCCAAAACGAGTCCTCATTCCAAAGGTCTTCGCAAATACTGATGCCCAGGCGCAACCCATCTAGTGTCATGATGCCGCTTTCGGTGCCGGAGGCAAAGTAGCGATCTTCGTCAAAAACATCGTAGGTGGGTAATAGGCGCTTATGAAAGAAACGGGGAACTTGTCCTTGTTCCAACCAGACAGTGCTGTTAAAGAGGGGCTTTTCACCTCGGGTTAAGGCATTCGGGTTTCGAGCAACGGTCCCGACTAAAACGGCGATTGCCTCGGGAAGTGCCGCCACCAGAGGGTCTAAGGCTGCCTCCAACCGACTCACAAAGGCTGGGTTGAGCAACAAATCGCGGGGAGGATAGCCGCAAAGGGAGAGTTCTGGCGTCAGCAATAGTCGCGCTCCAGCCGCAGTGGCTTGTTGTGCCGCTGCTAAAATCTGAGCTGCATTGTGCTTCAAGTCACCGACGATGGGATTCAGTTGGGCGATCGCAATTTTCATCGGAGAGAAAGCCTAGGCATTCGAGTCGGAATTGGGCAGGGAACAAACACCATCGCACCTTATCTTTATAAAGGTAAACTATTGCGCTAAACCTTACGGGCGCTGAAGGCACAGATGCTAAAAATTCGAGTTGCGCTGGTTGGGATATCACTATGGACGCTATTCACTCAGGTGGCTTCGGCCCAGTCACTATGTCCGTCCCAACTGAGCAACACCCTTGACGCCATCCTTGAGCAGCCCGCGCTTAACACTGCAACTTGGGGCATTTTGGTTCAAGAAGCCAACGGTACCACACCCTACGCCCGCAATCCAGACCAGCTCATGTTGCCCGCCTCCAATGCCAAACTGCTAACCACCGCCGCTGCATTAGCCGTTCTCACCCCTCAGTTCCGACTACAGACGCCTTTTTTTGCCACAGGACAGCCGCCTAATCTAGAGACCTTACGGGTGGAGGGTCACGGTGATCCGAGCCTAAAGGAAACACAGCTACAGCAAATTGCAGCTCAGTTACAGGCCCAAGGCGTCAAAAACATTGGCACCCTGGTTGCCGATGATTCATTTTTTACCGGAAACCTGACTGAACCAAGCTGGACTTGGGAAGACTTACAAGGGGGGGATGGATTGCCGATTAATAGTCTTATGCTGAACGGCAATGTGTACTCCATGCGGCTCACACCTCAAGGAGTGGGACAGCCCGTGCGATCGCAGTGGCTTTCTCCTGGCATCCCCAAGGAAGTCGTGGTGGTGAATCAAACCAGGACGGTGGGGGCATCTGCCCCAGAGCTTATTGAGACCGCCTGGCAAGGCAACCAACTGGTGGTTAAAGCCCAGCTTCGCGCTGGCTCTGCCCCAGAAACCATCGATATCCCCGTCACCAACCCCGGCATGAACTTTCTAGAACGGCTGCGGTCGATTTTGGGCGATCGCCAAATCCAAGTTCAGCAAGTGTCTCTAAGCACAACCCCCATCGCTCAGCGCCCAACATTGACGCCCATTGCGTCAATTGCATTTCCGTCTCTGGGTACCCTCATTTCTGAGATCAACCAACACAGCAATAATTTCTACGCAGAATCGCTGCTGCGGCAGTTGGGCAAAACAACCACCGTGGACTCCCCGGACGTGTTTACGGCCCAGCAAGGATTGACGGTTTTAGGCCAAGCGCTTACTCGCCTTGGCGTTGATGCGACGGGCTACAAGCTGATTGATGGATCTGGGCTATCGCGCAAAAATTTGGCGAGTCCTAGGGCCATTGTCCAAACCCTTGTGGGGATTGAGCGATCGCCCTACCGCAACCTATTTCGTGCATCTTTGCCCGTAGCAGGTCTGCGGGGAACCCTGCGGCGGCGATTTGTTGGCACGACGGTTCAGGGTCGTGTGTGGGCTAAAACCGGAACCCTTAAGGGGGTTACGGCGCTGTCTGGTTATCTGGATCGCTCAGGCCAATCTTCCTTGACCTTTAGCATTTTGGTGAACCAATCTCCTCAACCTACTGGGGTGCTCCAACGAGCAGTGGATCGGATGGTGTTGGCGATCGCCCAACTTAAGCCCTGCCCATAACATTAAACCAACCTGTAAAGCCGAGAATTTTTGAAGATTTTGTATTTTATATCCCTAAAAAGTCTTAATTCTTTCTAAAGACGGAGGATTTGATCCCAGTGTCTTTAGATACACTTAGGATATGGAATGATTTGATCCCCGCTGGAAGCCTCCCCTTTGCCGAAAATATTCTTGCCCACGAAATTCACATTTTCTCTTAAGGTTTTCAGTGCGATCAATCCAAATTCTTGAGGCATCATAGAAGAAAGACTTATCTATCAGTTCGATATCTAGTTTTCAAATCTAGTGGTTTTCTTCTTTTATTTGAGTGGTCTATGTCTTAACCCCCCGACCTTCCGCAGCGCATTCATTTTCCCCCAACCCGTCGCGGAATATCTGACTTGCATAGCCACAGACTTCTTTTTTAATCAAAACCATCACACCCTCAGGATTTTTAAAATGACACAGATAGAAACAGTCAGATGCCCCAACTGTGGCCGATACGGCGAAAGACATCACATCAAAGAAAGCAACATCGTTCGCACTCAATGTCCAGAATGTGACTATTTGCTGGTTGCCTGTAGCCTAACGGGTAAGGTTATTGAGTGCTATGCACCTGGCTTGTCTACAGCCTCTGTTTTACTCCATAGACACATGACAACCCCTAGAGAAAAGGCTGCATTCTAAGTTGACCTCTAGTTGACCTTTCTAAAGCAAGCGTTTCGTAAGCTTAGAGAAGCGTGTAGATGTTCAGTTCCAATTAACAATCCCCATGAAATTGACTTCAACTAAATAAATGCCGCACTCTTTAAAGAAGTGCGGCATTTATTTTTGGATGTTGTAGGGGCGCAATGCATTGCGCCCCTCTACAGAACAACGGGCTAGAACCTACTCCACCGCCTGAGGCAACAGTTCCTGGGTTTTCTCAGAATGAATCACAGCGACCTGCCCCTCTTCATTCACATCAACCACAATCGTGTCTTCGTCCTTAATCTTGCCGGACAGAATCTCTTCTGCCAGACTGTCTTCGAGCAGACGCATGATGGCTCGACGCAGTGGACGTGCCCCATAGCTGGGGTTATAGCCCTCTTCCACGAGACGATCCTTGAACCGCTCTGTCACCTGTAGAGAAATATTTTTCTCTAGGAGACGCTTAAAGACCTCGTTGAGCAAGATATCCGCAATCTCTTTCACTTCAGGCTTCGTCAACTGACGGAAGACGATGATTTCATCCAGTCGGTTTAAGAATTCTGGGCGGAAGTATTGCTTCAGCTCTTCGTTGACGAGGGAGCGAATCCGGTTGTACTGCGAATCCACTTCGCTTTCACCAAACTCAAACCCAAGGCCACCGCCACCCTTTTCAATGACCTTAGATCCAATGTTGGAGGTCATGATCAGCATGGTGTTTTTGAAATCGACGGTGCGTCCCTTGGCATCCGTTAATCGACCATCTTCCAAAATTTGGAGTAGGAGATTAAAGACATCAGGGTGCGCTTTTTCAATCTCATCAAATAGCACAACCGTATAGGGCTTCCGACGAACCGCTTCGGTGAGCTGACCGCCTTCGTTATAGCCCACATAGCCTGGAGGTGAACCAATCAGTTTGGAAACCGTATGGCGCTCCATATACTCGGACATATCGAGCCGAATCATGGCATCTTCCGCACCAAAGAAGTATGCGGCAAGTGCTTTGGTTAGCTCCGTTTTACCAACCCCAGTTGGCCCAGAGAAGATAAAGCTGGCGATGGGACGATTGGGGTTTTTGAGTCCCACACGGGCACGACGAATAGCACGGGAGATGGATTTGACGGCTTCGTCTTGTCCAATGAGGCGCTGATGAAGGGTGTCCTCCATGTGCAGCAGCTTCTCAGATTCTGACTCCGTAAGCTTGCTGACCGGAACCCCTGTCCAAGACGCTACGATGCCTGCGATGTCTTCTTCGGTCACAACGGGAGAGTCGCCGCCTTCAGCCGTCACATCCGCAACCTTTTTGTTTTGCGCGATCGCCTTAATTTCGGTCTTCAGCTCCATTTCTTTGTCGCGCAGTTCACCTGCCTTATCAAAGTCTTGGGAGCGGACGGCCTCATCTTTATCGCGCAGAACCTGACGCAGTTGTTTGTCGAGTTCTTTGGCAGCAGGTGGAAGCTGGGAGTTCATCAGGCGAACCCGTGAACCCGCTTCATCCATCAAATCGATCGCCTTATCGGGCAAAAATCGGTCTGAGATATAGCGATCTGCAAGTTTTGCAGCCGCAATCAGCGCCTCATCCAAAATTTTGAGCTTGTGGTGCTTCTCGTAGCGTTCGCGCAAACCATAGAGAATTTCGATGGTCTCATCCACCGAGGGTTCACCCACGGTCACGGGCTGGAAACGACGCTCTAGGGCTGCGTCTCGCTCAATATGCTTACGGTACTCATCAAGGGTGGTGGCTCCAATACATTGGAGTTCACCCCGAGCAAGCGCAGGTTTCAGAATATTGGCGGCGTCAATAGCGCCCTCAGCAGCACCCGCACCAATCAGGGTATGGACTTCATCAATCACAAAAATCACAGATTGGGCTTGACGAATTTCATCCATGATTTTATTGAGGCGTTCTTCAAATTCGCCTCGGTACTTGGTGCCTGCGACCAACAGACCAATGTCTAGGGTCATAACCCGCTTGTCTTCAAGGATGTCGGGGATATCGCCCGTGGCAATGCGCTGGGCCAGTCCTTCGGCGATCGCCGTTTTACCCACCCCAGGTTCACCAATCAACACGGGGTTGTTTTTAGTCCGGCGACCCAAGATCTGGATCACCCGCTCGATTTCTTTTTGACGACCCACCACAGGGTCGAGCTTGCCATCCACCGCCATTTGGGTCAGATTAGAGCCAAATTCGTCTAGGGTTGGCGTTTTGGTGCGTCCGCCGCTGCCGCCACCGCCACCACCACCCGAAGATACCTCAGCGGTTTCGCCCAGCATCCGAATCACTTGGGTTCTGACCTTGGACAGATCTACCCCAAGATTTTCCAAGACCCTGGCCGCAACGCCCTCACCTTCACGGATTAAGCCCAGCAGGAGGTGCTCAGTGCCAATGTAGTTGTGGCCCAACTGACGCGCTTCCTCAAGGGAAAGCTCCAGAACTCGTTTGGCCCGTGGCGTAAAGGGAATCTCTACCGCGACAAAACCAGAACCTCGACCAATAATTTTCTCGACTTCGATCCGGGCGTCTTTGAGGTTAACCCCCATTGATTTCAGCACTTTGGCCGCAACCCCAGTGCCTTCACCAATCAGACCCAATAAAATCTGCTCTGTCCCTACAAAGTTGTGCCCCAAGCGGCGAGCCTCTTCTTGGGCCAGCATGATAACTTTGATAGCTTTTTCCGTGAAGCGTTCAAACATGGCCTTTTCTCACTACCTGCTGGTAAACCCGATCTTAACACAGAGAAAAATATTCAAATGGGCCTGTCCCTAAGGGTTTAGGTATTTAATGCGGGCGATCGCAGTCTCCACAAATGGGATGGGGGATCGGACAAACATTAACAACAGCTTAATGACCTATTGTAAGTGTACTTGAACGAGAAAGGGGAAGATTAATGGCGGATCTAAGGCACGGATTTCCCACCATTCTTACCGCGCAATCCCTACCTTTATGGTTGATCGCATTTCCATCGCATCTGGAGCGCCGCCCAATGCAGGTCGATTTGTGGTTTGAACTGGGGGGATTGGAGTCCAGATCGCCACAAGACCAGCGCGTCTTCGCCGTTGTCTGCATAGTAGTTGGGGCGTTTTCCCACGGACGTAAATCCGAGTTGAGTATAGAGGGCGATCGCCGCCTCGTTAGAAGCCCTCACCTCCAAGGTGGCATACTTCATGCCTCGGTGATGGGCTGTGTTCAGCAGACTGAGCAACATACCCGCTCCAAATCCCTGCCTTCGATACTGGGGATGTACCGCCATCAATATAATGTGGGACTCATCTAAAATTGTCCATGCACACCCCACCGCCAACAGGGGAGAATCTTGAGGCGGGGTTGCTTGATGAGGTGTTACTTGAGGTGGGGTTACTTGAGGTGGTGTTAACCAGAGACCTAATAAATCACTGCTGGGTCGATTGAATTCCTCTTGATAGGATGACACACTCCAGAAGCCGCCTAGGACGAGCCGATCTAGCTCAACTGCCGCAGCTAAAAGTGATTCAGGCAGCGGCTTAAACGTAAATGACATGGATTGCCTAAAAAAACGATCGCCCAAGCAAAAAGAAGCAATGCATCCATAACCGTCAAATTGTACACTGGAGTCTTGAGGTCAAGCGTCTTTTCAGTCTTTTTGAAGGGAAGTGAACCCGAGTCCCTTTTTTCAGAAAAAACCTCATCGCCAACTCTTCATTGTTAGCTGAATTAATCCCTATGGTAGCGGTTCAAAATCCAGAGCGTCTCTTGAGCGGTGCAGATTTCTTAGGTCAGCACAAGTCTTCGTTATCGAGTCCTTCTCCCAATCAACAGCTCTTGCCCTTGAGCGCCAGTGTCAAGGCCGACAACCTTGAAATTGGCGGATGCAGCGTCCCAGATCTGGTTGAGCAGTTTGGCTCTCCCTTATACATTCTGGATGAATCCACCCTCAGGACAGCAGCTCGACAGTATCGTGAAGCGTTGACGCAGTACTATCCTGGCATTTCTCAGGTCATTTACGCGTCAAAAGCCTGGAGCTGTACGGCAGTCTGCGCCATCGTCAACAGCGAAGGCGTGGGGCTAGATGTGGTTTCTGCGGGTGAGCTATATACCGGACTTCAGGCAGGCGTTGCCCCTGAAGATATTTACCTCCACGGCAATAATAAGTCCGTCGATGAGCTTCAGTATGCCGTTGAGACGGGAATCACCATCATTGCCGACAACTGGCTAGAGCTAGAAAATTTGGCACAACTGGCCCAAGCCCACCAGGGACAGCCGATTCGGGTCATGCTGCGGATTACCCCAGGGATTGAGTGCCACACTCATGAGTACATCCAAACGGGGCATTTAGACAGCAAATTTGGCTTTGACCCCACCCAACTTGCCGAGGTGTTCCAGTTTGCCCTGGAACACCCAGAAATACTGTGGGTAGGGCTACACGCTCATATTGGTTCCCAAATTTTTGAACTTCAGCCCCATCAGGATCTAACAGGGGTGATTGCGGATCTGTTGGCCCAGGCTCAGGCTTTGGGTCTGCCGATGACAGAACTGAATGTGGGCGGTGGTTTAGGCATTAGATATACGGAGTCTGATGACCCCCCCAGCATTTCTGACTGGTGCAAGGTGATTGGGGAGGGCGTTGCCAAAGCCTGCGCCCTACGAACCATTCCGTTGCCTAAGCTGTTGTGTGAACCAGGGCGATCGCTGATTGGCACCGCCTGTGTGACGGCCTATCGCATCGGCAGCAAGAAAACGGTTCCAGGTATACGCACCTATGTCTCTGTTGACGGGGGCATGTCCGACAACCCCAGGCCCATCACCTATCAGTCTGAGTATCGCGCCATCATTGCCAACCGTATGCAGGCCAGCGTCACAGAAACCGTCACCGTTGCGGGTAAACACTGTGAATCCGGCGATATTCTCTTAAAGAATGTCCAACTGCCCGACTGTATGACCGGCGACATCCTGGTAGTGATGGATACAGGAGCCTACAACTACAGCATGTCCTCTAACTACAATCGTATTCCGCGTCCTGCGGCGGTTTTAGTGAATCAGGGAGAGGCAAGTCTGATTCTGCGGCGGGAAACCAATGATGATTTAGTACGTCAAGATTGTTTGCCAGAACGATTGCGATAGTCCTGTAGCGTTTTCTTGGCCGGTCTCCTCCCCTCCATTCACCTCAATGACCTTGAAACAACAAGGAAAAACTCAGTTTTATTGTTTCGATTCCATTCTGTGCCGAAGGTTAGACTGCAATCATGAAAGAGCTTAAGCAATGGCTGTTTGACCCTCAGTGGACTCAGTCTTTGCTTTGGCTCGCTGCTGACGTTTGCCTAGTCCTTGCACTGGTCTACATTGTGCTGCTCGTCATTGCAGAACGGCGCACACTGTGGATGGTACGTGGGCTTATCTTTTTGATGTTGGCGACGGTCTTGAGCCAATTTCTCAGTCTGAAGCTCCTGAACTTTGTGCTTAAAAACCTAGTGATTGGCTCTGCGGTTGCAATGGCTGTGATCTTGCAGTCAGAAATCCGCCGTTTCCTAGAACAGTTGGGCCGAGGAGAGTTACTCAGCCTGATGCGGCCCAGTCAACAGAAAACCCTTGGCTCAGACAGCGTTATTGATGAAATTGTGGATGCCATCCGAGACTTATCTCAAAGTCGGACAGGCGCGTTAATCATGGTGGAGACCACCAATACCCCTGTAGATGAGCGCGACTTCTCAGTGCCAGGGGTTCGGTTGAATGCGGAGGTGTCCCGCGAGATCCTCCAGACGCTCTTTCAAACCTCAACACTGCTCCATGATGGGGCAGTGTTGATCCGAGGATCTAAAATTATTGCCGCTGGCATTATCTTGCCGATTTCGGATAGAGATGCATCACGGCAGCTTGGGACTCGTCACCGCGCCGCGATGGGTATTACCGAGCGGGTTGATAACTGTCTCTGTATTGTGGTTTCCGAAGAAACCGGATCGATTTCCCTTGCTGAAAAAGGCGCGTTAAATCGTCCATTGACTAGCAGTAAACTGAGAGAGCTGTTAGAAACCCGACTGACGTTTTCTTTAGACCGCGAAGTGGTAACGCCTGGGTTATCTCGGCTTCTACAGCAGTTTAGAAAGCAGAGTATCGGTCTATTGTCGAGTCTTCTGCATTTTTTAGTCCCTCGTAAGAAAAAATGACCGTAAATCCAGCCGTTCTCACTAGCCTTCCCCATGATCTTGATGTGCTGCGCCTACCTAAACATGTTGCGGTCATTATGGATGGCAATGGACGTTGGGCACAGCGTCAGGGACAACCTCGCTTTATGGGACACCGTCGCGGCGTAGATACCCTCAAAGAACTCCTCCGCTGCTGCAAGGATTGGGGGATTGAGGCACTAACGGCCTACGCTTTTTCGACGGAAAATTGGGGCCGACCCATGCCGGAAGTCGATTTTTTGATGACGCTGTTTGAACGGGTGCTCCGACGCGAACTCAAGGAAATGATTGAGGAGGGGGTGCAAATTCACTTTGTGGGGGATTTAGCCGCGCTGCCAAAGTCCCTCCAGGAAGAAATTGATCGGGCCATGGTAGCGACTCAACACAACAACAAGATCAAGTTTGTGGTGGCTACCAACTACGGTGGTCGTCGCGAAATTTTGCAGGCATGTCGGGCGATCGCCCAAAAAGTCAGCCTGGGTGAACTGGCCCCCGACGACATTGATGAAGGTATTTTTGAACAGCACCTTTATACAAAAGGCATTAGCCACCCAGACCTCTTGATTCGCACCAGTGGTGAAATGCGCGTCAGCAACTTTCTGCTCTGGCAGGTGGCCTACGCCGAACTATACGTCACCCATACCCTATGGCCTGACTTTAACCGTGAGGCGTTTCACCAGGCCCTTTGCGATTACCAACAGCGCCAGCGACGATTTGGCAAGGTCAAATAGGGGCTTTAAGGGCCTGCAAAAATTGCGTCTTCAATATCTTGACGACTCAGGGAGTACTTAAAGGTTCTGCGAACATTCAGCCCTCGATCTTGGGGTGTCTCGTACAAAACCGATAGCTCCTCAATATCCAACCGAATTTCGGCTGACCAGGGCATCCCATTTAGATGCCAAAGGTGGAGTTGCTCAACGTCTCGTTCACAGCCCCGTACCCTGAGCCATTGCTCAATATCAGGCAGCGTGTGGTTGTATAAAGGGGTTTCAGGGATGGGGAGAGAAGAACTCATGCTAGCTAAGGCTCAATTTTATGCGTTAAATCTATGGGTTAAACGTTTGCTTTTAAATGCGTTGGAGTGAAGGCTTGAGGGGCGATCGCTGAAGTTTTTCCGGCGCTTTGGGCCGCTGTGCTTTTAATGACGGATTCTTAGAAAAGAACGGCGACGGCGACTTGGCGGGTATGGGATTGAGTGCGGCGATCGCAGAAGGATCTTTCGTATGAAGCACCACTTCCCCTCTAGCCACCCCTAACACAATGGCCAAAACGAGACAAATAACAAACGTCGTCCCCAGCAGAAATACTGCAAAAATTTCCCCAGGGGACAACGGGCGTTCTTTGGGATCTAAGTAGGCCGAACCCATAGACCGAAACCGCCGATCTGGGACATTCCCGTCTGCCTTTGCCCTAAACTCGTCCGACAGGATAGGTTGTTGCCCCATATCGTAACGCGCACGGCGCTCAGGACTATTTAAAACCCCATAGGCTTCTTTGAGTTCCCGAAATTTTTGAGTCGCAACCTCAGGGGTGAGAACCGTCGTGTCAGGGTGGTAGAGCTTGCTTTTGAGTCGATAGGCGCGCCGCACCTGATCGATCGTTGCAGAAACAGGCAGGTCTAACAGCTCATAGTGAGTTGACATCGTCCCTAAACGCTTCGTAAAGCGGGATGGTGGATTATCCCCAATCTGATCCTGAGTCACAACAGCCCATCTCAACACATGACTGTTATTGTAAACAACCCTGTGTTGAGATGACTAGCTCATCTATCACCGAAACAGCTTATAAATAGAGCCTTGTCCCACTATTTCACAAGTTCAAAGACTTGGAACATCGGCAGATACATCGCCACCAGAATAGAACCGACCATGCCCCCCAGCAACACAATCATGATGGGTTCCATGATGCTGGTCATCGCTTTGACGGCCTGCTCGACTTCATCCTCGTAGAAATCGGCTACCTTCATCAGCATTTTGTCAATTTCCCCAGTCTCCTCGCCCACGTTAATCATTTGGGTTGCCAACACCGGAAAGACTTTTTCCCGTTGTAGCGCCAAACTGAGCATCCCGCCCCCTTGAACTTCTCTTCGGGCTTCGTCGATGGCATTGGAGATAATTTGATTGCCTGCCGTATCTCTCACAATTTCCAGGGCAGATAAAATCGGTACTCCAGATCGTGATAGGGAGCCAAAGGTGCGACAAAAACGAGCAACCGCCGTTTTTTGGATCAGATCTCCAAAGAGGGGAACCTTGAGAGAGAATCGGTCAATGGTTTCACGACCCGTGCGGGTCTTGTAGTACTGCTTCAGACCAAAAACGACCCCAGTCACAAATACAACAAACGTAATCCCGTACTGAGGTGTTCGCAGAAAGACGCTCAAATTTACCAGCAGTTGGGTAAAAGCAGGCAGTTGACCTCCGAGCTGTTTAAAAATCCCATCAAAGACAGGAATCAAGAAAATCACCATCCCAAAGAAGATGGTGACTGCAATGATAGTTACCACCACTGGATAAGCTAATGCGGATTTAATCTGATTATTGAGTCGGGTCTGATCTTCTAAAAGTTTAGAAAGTCGATTGAGCACTTCATCGAGTACCCCACCCATTTCTCCTGCCGCAATCATTGCGACGTAGAGCTGGTCGAAGGCTTCGGGGTGCGATCGCATGGCCTCAGACAAACTCATGCCCTGCTGTACATCGGCATTAACCTGAAGCAGAATTTTTTTCAGCTTTTTGTTGGTGCATTGATCTGCCATAACGCCCAGACCGCGCACCATCGCCACCCCAGCATTGACCAAGGCCGCAAACTGCCTTGAAAAAATAGCCTTATCTTTGACCTTAATGGAACCCAGAAAATCAAGATTAATCTCAAAATTTCCGTCTAGCTTTTTGCCTTGGTCTTCTTTGACCTCTATGACCTGAAGCCCCTGGCGCTGGATTGTCGTGCGGGCCTCCTTGAGAGAGTTTGCAGTAATTTTTTGACTACTGTTTTTTCCAACGGAATTTCTGGCACGGACAACGTAGGTAGGCATATCTAAATACTCTTAGCGCTTATCAACAACACAGGATCAAGAAAAATGAAAGAAAACCGATGAAAAAACAGCTCAGGAATTAATTTTGGATTTGAGATGAGACCTAGATGGCGTACTTGCGAAGGGGGGAGGATTACATCGCACCATTCACGTTATCGACGCATATTTGCTCCCGCCATTTCATTTGCTCCCACGGGGCCAGATCCCATCAAGCGCTGGAATTCCTCGGGGCGGGAGGTTTTAGAGACGGCGGACTCAAAGGAGATGATTCCAGACCGATAGAGATCTGCTAAAACTTTTTCTAACGTAACCATTCCAATTTTGCCCCCCGTTTGGATGGCGGAGTAGATTTGGGCCGTTTTGCCTTCACGGATTAGGTTGGCGATCGCCGGAGTCACCACCATAATTTCTTGGGCCAAGGTTCGACCATACTCCCCAGGCTTTACATTTTTGCGGGGAACTAGGGTCTGACTAAACACCGCCACCAAGGAGCCGGACAACTGAACCCGAACCTGAGTCTGCTGTTCGGGCGGAAATACATCCACCATCCGGTCTACCGTTTGAGCCGCTGAACTGGTATGGAGGGTCCCAAAAACCAAGTGCCCTGTTTCTGCTGCGGTAATAGCAAGCTGAATGGTTTCTAAATCTCGAAGTTCTCCTACCAGGACAACATCAGGATCTTCTCGGAGTGCCGCCCGTAGCGCATTGGCAAAACTGCGGGTGTCTTCTCCCACTTGGCGCTGGTGGATTACGCTTTTGACGGGTTCGTACACAAACTCAATGGGGTCTTCAATGGTCAGAATGTGCTCTGCCCGCGTCACGTTAATGTTGTTAATCATGGAGGCCAGGGTAGTCGATTTCCCCGAACCCGTAGGTCCCGTCACCAAAATCAATCCTCTGGGCTTTTCTGACATTTCCCGCACAATATTGGGCAAACCCAAGGTTTCAATGGTGGGGATTTTAGAACTCAACGCCCGCAGTGCAGCGGCATAGGTACCGCGATCTTTATAGACATTGACTCGAAAGCGCGCCAACCCACGTACCCCATAGGAGCAGTCCAACTCCCAGTTTTGCTCTAAGTTTTTGCGCTGAGTATTGTTGAGCATGCTAAAGATCAGCTTCTGGCACTGTTCCGGCGTCAGTGGATCCCGATCCGTTGCCATGAGCTTGCCGTTGACTCGAATGTAGGGGGGAAGCCCCGCAGAAACGTGAAGATCGGATCCACCCCGCTCCACCACTTCTTCCATCAAGTCTTCAATCATGTAGTCCATTAACTTAAAGTCTCCAATTGTGCCTTTAAAATTGTGCAGTTAAATTTTTGTCAGCCCTCGTGGTAGCCGCTATTCTTCAAAGCGAGCTGTCATGCAGTAGGGGCAATCGAGCCACTCTTGCTTTAAATCTGCACTACAAACTCGACAGGTCAGAGAGGTCTTCCGTCTGGCTTTGAGTTCTGCCTCTAAGCCAGAGTCTGTAAAGGTTACGCGCTCGACCTCTTCTAGGGTAGTTTCGCCCCGCTTCACCAAATTTAAGCTATAGGCTAGAAGCGTTATCATGCCTTCATCAACCGCCACTTCTTTAATGCGCTCTGTGGGTGCACCTTCAGTAATAAAGCTTTGAAGCGTTTCGGTAACACGCATAATTTCGTACACCCCGACACGACCTTTATAACCAAGGCCATTACATTTTTGGCAAGCCGTATAGCTGTTCTGAATTTCTTCAGGAGATAGTATATTGGCACGGTAAAAGGTGACTTCTGTTGCGGCTGAGGCGGAAAGGCCAAATCGAGAGAGGTTTATGGGCGAGGGTTGATAGGGAATTCGACACTCAGTACACACTCGTCGGACCAGTCGCTGGGCGACCACTCCAATCAAAGACGCAGATACCATGAAAGGCTCTACATCCATTTCAGCCAGACGGGCGATCGCACTGGCCGCATCATTGGTGTGCAACGTCGTCAAAACCAAGTGGCCCGTTAACGCCGCCTCGATCGCCGTCTTGGCCGTCTCCTTATCACGAGTCTCACCCACCAGAATCACGTCTGGATCCTGCCGCAGGAACGCTCGTAGAATTGAGGCAAAGTCCATCCCCTTATCTCGAATCACCTGCACCTGGGTCAATCCAGGCAACGTATATTCAATGGGATCTTCTGCCGTGCTGATATTTTTGCTTGGATCATTACATTCCGCGAGGGCCGAATACAGCGTCGTCGTTTTCCCAGACCCCGTAGGCCCTGTCACCAAGACCAGTCCAAAGGGGCGACTCACCATATCTCGGACAATTTCTAAGCTTTCTGGATCCGTAATGAGTTTATCCAAACCAAGCTGTGTGGAAGAGTTGTCTAGAATCCGTAAAACCACCTTTTCGCCAAAGCGACTCGGTAGCGTACTCACCCGAAAGTCAACCTTACGGCCTTGAAACAACCGCCGAATACGGCCATCCTGTGGTTGACGTCGCTCCGCAATGTCTAGCTCAGCAATAATTTTGAAGCGCGAAATAACTGCCGAGATAATTTTGCGAGGTAAAGGCGGAAAAGCATACCCCAATACCCCATCTTTACGGAACCGAATTCGGAGATTTTCCTCTTGAGGCTCAATGTGAATATCTGAAACCCCTTGCTGCAAGGCTTTTGCCAGCACCTTGTTAACCAAGGCAATAATCGGGGCTGTTTCTGCATCCTGAAGGGCTGAACCTAAGTCTGTTTCGCCTTCATCAATCGCCAGCTCCTCAAAGCCACCAATACTTTCGAGATCATCCGACAGATCAATATTCATGAGCTGGTCAGCTTCGACCTTGGCGCGCCGCGCTGCATTTTCGTCCAGGTAACGCTGAATCAACTGCTGATAGTCATCTGCCGCAATCACCATCCGGCGCAAAACCAGACCCTCAGGCCGCAACAGCCGATTCAGGCTATCTTGGGCATTCAGATTATCTGGGTTCACCATTGCCACTAAAAGCGTGGATGGCTCGACATCTTCGTTAAGGCTAATCGGAATTAACTCATAGGTTCGACAAACATCCAACGGAATGTATTTGTCAATTAGAATCCCCACCTGATCCGTGGGAATTTGATTTACCTCTGGGTCTAGGGAGTCAATGCCATAAATAATTTTCAGTTCAAACAACTGCTGCTGTTTGTATTGACGCAACAAATCTGGAGGCAGTGGCCGCCCCGTCAATCCCTGAAGCACTTCGACCAGAGATTTCCCTGACTGGCGACTTTCTACAGAAGCCTGAAGCATTTGTTCTTGATCAACATAGCCAGTTTGAATCAGCTTATTCCCGAACGGAGAAAAGCTTTGTCGAGTAATGAGGGCGCGCCGGGAAGAAGAGTTGACCATAAAGCTCCAACTAAAATCTCAAAAGAGACACAACGTATGTAGTGACAGTGGGATTTCAACTTTCTAAGGCAAGAAAGGAAAAAGCATACAGATTGCAGTCTCTCTCATCGTGCCCACTTTTAAGTTGATTTTTAGCAAAATGCCCTTGGAATAATTGAGAAAAATTGGGGCACAATAAACAAGTGCATCCATCTTGCCCTATCGTGAACGGAAAAACACCGTCGCACCATACAGATTGCTCAAGCTATATTACGAAAGAGAGGCGTCGAATTCCAACCAACCAAAGGGGTCATCAATGCTAAACTTAGGCTTAAACCTTTACAATTCAGACGGTTTAGTTATTCTAGAGGAAGCGTTGGTGAGGTCTCAACCGTTTTGTTAAAACCATACACCTAAATTTTCGTCAACGTCTCGATTGAGTGATAATCCTGACTGTATTAGAAACAGTCTAGGTGAGATATATTTTAAGGCTAAGAAACTTTCCGATCATGAGCACCGACCGACCCGAAACGATTCAATATACTGAAACCGTTATGAGCGAGGATACCGAAGCAACAGCAGTAGATCAGTCTATGAACAGTGATGCAGCAATGAATGCCGATCCTTCTGAACCCAGCGTAAACCCTGAGGTGATGAATCAAGAAACTGGCCCAACGATGGTTGAAGTGTTGTCCACCGCTGAAGATGAGACTGCTAACGCCACTGATGCTGAGCAAGACGCTGAATCAGAGACTCAGGTGAATATGGGCAACGATGCGGAGGCATTGACTCGCCTCGCCGCAGAGACAGAATCTTTACGGCTTCAGGTGGAAGAACGGACCAGCCAATGTGTACGCATTGCCGCTGACTTCGACAACTTTCGCAAACGGACTGAGCGTGAGAAAGGTGAGATTGAGCTTCGAGTGAAGCGAGATGTCATCAGCCAACTGCTTCCTGTTATTGACAGTTTTGAAATGTCAAGAACCCAGATCAAGCCTCAAACGGATCCAGAGGTCAATATTCATAAAAGCTATCAAGGTGTTTACAAACAGCTTGTGGATGGCTTAAAAAAAATTGGTGTGTCTCCCATGCGGACGGAGGGGCAGCCCTTTGACCCCAATTTCCACGACGCCATTATGCGGGAACCCACGAATGAACATCCTGAAGGAACCGTCATTGAAGAGCTACGCCGAGGTTATTTACTAGGTGATCTGGTGTTAAGACACGCCATGGTCAAAGTGGCCGCAACCTTAGAAGACGATGATGTCCCTTCGGAAGAGCAGCTCTCTGAAGACACTTCAGAAGTGTCATAACCAATTCACGGGCATTGTTTTAACTGCTTTAAAAGCAGCTCCTAACGCTTAATCTGCGTTCTTTCTGTAATTGTGATCCAATTTTCTATTTGTTTGCACTAGGCTATGGGCAAAGTCATTGGGATTGATTTAGGGACAACGAACAGTTGCGTCGCTGTTTTGGAGGGTGGTCAACCTGTGGTCATTCCCAATGCCGAAGGGGGGCGCACTACTCCGAGTATCGTTGGATTTGGCAGATCCGGTGAACGACTGGTAGGGCAGCTTGCAAAACGGCAGGCTGTGACCAATGCTGAAAACACTATTTTTAGCATCAAGCGGTTCATTGGGCGACGATGGCAAGAAACGAGTACCGAGCGATCGCGGGTCTCCTACGACTGCGCCACGGGCCGAGACGATACGGTAGACGTGCTTATTCGTGGCAAAGCCTACACCCCGCAAGAAATTTCAGCAATGGTCTTACAAAAGCTGAAGCAAGATGCTGAAGCTTATTTAGGGGAGGCCGTTACCCAAGCGGTGATCACCGTTCCCGCGTACTTTAGTGACGCCCAGCGGCAAGCCACCAAAGACTCCGGCACGATCGCAGGGCTAGAGGTCTTACGCATCATCAACGAACCCACTGCCGCCGCACTCTCCTACGGCCTAGACAAACAGGATCAAGAACAAAAAATCTTGGTATTCGATCTCGGAGGGGGTACCTTTGACGTTTCCATCCTGCAAATGGGAGACGGTATTTTTGAAGTCAAGTCCACGTCTGGGAATAACCACCTGGGCGGAGACGACTTTGATGAAGCCGTTCTGCGCTGGATGATTGCCAACTTTTCAGATCAAGAAAACATTGATCTGTCTAAAGATAAGATGGCGCTCCAGCGCCTTCGAGAAGCAGCGGAGAAGGCCAAGATCGAGCTTTCTAGCACCATTACCACATCCATTAATCTCCCTTTCATCACGGCAGACGAGTCTGGGCCAAAACACCTAGAGATGGATTTGACGCGGGCTAAATTTGAAGAACTGGTCAAGCCCTTAGTGGATTCGACCTTAGAACCAATGGAGCAGGCGCTAAAAGACTGTGACTTTGGGACTGAATCCATTGAACGGATCATTTTAGTAGGTGGCTCCACCCGCATCCCAGCGGTTCAAGAGGCCGTCCGGCGTTTCTTTGGCGGCAAATTGCCTGACCGTTCCGTAAACCCAGATGAATCGGTAGCCTTAGGGGCTGCCCTCCAAGCTGGGGTTTTAGGCGGAGAAGTTAAGGATCTTTTGCTCCTCGACGTAACGCCTTTGTCCCTTGGAATTGAAACCCTCGGGGGCGTTTTTACTCGCATCATTGACCGCAACACGACGTTACCCACTAGCCGCTCCCAAGGGTTTTCGACCGCCACAGACGGTCAAACCTCCGTTGAAATCCAGGTATTTCAAGGTGAACGGGCAATGGTCAAAGACAATAAATGCCTCGGAAAGTTTGAATTAACAGGCATTCCCCCTGCCCCCCGTGGTGTGCCTCAAATTGAAGTCATGTTTGACATAGACGCCAATGGCATCTTAAATGTGTTTGCACAGGATAAAGGCACTGGGCGTAAACAGAGCATTCGGATCTCTAATACGGGTGGACTGAGTTCCCTTGAAGTAGAACGAATGCGTCAGGAAGCGCAGATTTATTCCGACTATGATCGCAAGCAGCAAGAAGTTGCCCAGCTTAGAAATCATGTGGATAGTCTGATCTATAGCTATACCTCAACCATTCGAGAGAATGGCTCACTGGTGAGCGCTGAACTTCAGCAAAGTGCCGTTGACCTAATTGATGAAATTAAGGGAATTGTGGGGCGACCTGACCCAGCGCCTGCGCTCCTGGGACAAAAGACCGATCAGCTTCAGCAAATCCTGTTACAAATTGGCTCCGCAGTCTATCAGAGTGCTCCAGGGCCTAGACCTGGAGGGGCTTTTGCCTCAACCTTTACTGGTAACGCCGGAAATGAGGAGTTTGAAACAGACTCAACCAGTTGGACTAATGTTGGCAATGAAGATACATTTATCGGAGATGACACCGACGAAACGGTCATTACAGACTATGAAGTCGTAGACTAGAAAAGCTTGTCAACCACGTTAGTGATATAACACCCCCAGCAACCTATGGCTCGTGACTACTATGAAATTCTAGGCGTTTCGAGGAACGCGGATGCCGACGAGCTAAAGCAGTCCTATCGTCGCTTGGCTCGGAAGTATCACCCCGACGTTAATAAAGAACCCGAAGCGGAAGAACGGTTTAAGGAAATTAGTCAGGCCTATGAGGTGCTGTCTGAACCTGAGATGCGCGCCCGTTATGACCGTTTTGGGGAAGCGGGGGTCAGCGCTAGTGCCGCATCTGGGGGCTATCAAGATTTCTCCGATATGGGCGGCATTGCCGATATTTTTGAGAGCTTCTTTGGGGGCTTTGGCGGTGGCGCGGCGGGTCAAAGTACGCGCCGTCGTTCAGCACCCACCCGAGGGGATGACCTCCGTTTTGATCTCAAGCTTGAGTTTCGGGAGGCCATTTTTGGCGGAGAGAAGCAGATTCGGATTACGCACCTTGAAAATTGCGGGACCTGTCAAGGGTCAGGGGCCAAGCCAGGAACTCGTCCTCAAACCTGTAGCACCTGCCAGGGTGGCGGTCAGGTCAGAAGAGCCACTCGAACGCCGTTTGGGAGTTTTACTCAGGTTTCGGTTTGCCCAACCTGTAATGGAACGGGGCAAACGATTTCAGAAAAGTGCGATGGCTGCGGTGGAAAGGGACAGAATCAGGTTCCAAAAAAACTCAAGATCACCGTTCCGCCGGGGGTTGATACGGGCACGCGTCTTCGGGTTTCTAATGAGGGCGATGCTGGGCAGCGGAGTGGACCCACGGGCGACCTATACGTTTATCTCTTTGTCCAGGAAGACGCTGAGTTTCGCCGAGACGGCATTAATGTGTTGTCCGATCTGAAGATTAGCTACTTGCAGGCGATTTTAGGGTCTGAACTGGCGGTTAAAACCGTTGAAGGTGAGGAAGCTTTGGTGATTCCAGCAGGGATTCAGCCTGGAACGGTCTTAACCCTAGAGAATCACGGTGTACCAAAGTTAGGCAACCCCGTCAGTCGAGGCAATCATCTCATTACAATCGCCGTTGAAATTCCGACCCGTGTTGCCCCTGAGGAACGCGAGCTTTTAGAGAAGCTGGCTCAAGTACGGGGAGAGCGGACTGGCAAGGGTGGCGGCGTTGAGGGATTCTTGGGTGGATTGTTTGGTGGACGATGAGTGAGTTTTTGGCCCTCACGCCCAATGCAACGCTCGATTTGCGGGGGACACCTTGTCCTTTAAATTTTGTGCGCACAAAACTGAAGCTCCAGCAAATGCAGCCCAATGAGCTGCTAGAGGTATGGCTCGATCCAGGGGAACCGATTGAGCAGGTGCCAGATAGTTTAGTAATGGCGGGATACCAGATTGAGCGCCTAGAGGACAAGACGGATTTCTTTGTCCTTCAGGTAAAGACGCTGGGTGCTGATCTATCGCCCACTGCTTCATGACGCTTGCGTCAAATCCTCTGTCTGTGGTCGGGACGGTCATTGCAGTCCAGGCAAACTTTTACCGTGTTCAGCTTGACGAAGCGGAGCTTCCTTCAGCGCAATCTGAGCTGTTGTGTACCCGCCGTGCTCGCCTCAAAAAAATGGGGCAACAGGTGATGGTAGGAGATCGCGTTGTCATTGAAGAACCGGACTGGCAAGGTCAGCGGGGTGCGGTTTCGGAGGTATTGCCCCGCCGCAGCGAACTGGAGCGGCCTCCCATTGCCAATGCGGATCAGGTATTGCTGGTGTTTGCGATGGCAGATCCTGTGATTGATGTGTATCAGCTCAGTCGTTTTTTAGTGGCGATTGAGGGGACACAGCTTCAGATTCTCATTGGCCTGAGTAAGGCGGATTTGGTGTCTGTGGAGGAGCAGCAGATGTGGTGCGATCGCCTCTTAACCTGGGGCTACACGGCCATTCCCCTCAGCATCCACATAGGGATTGGGATTGAGTCTATCCGGCAGGCGCTTCAGCATAAGATCACGGTTTTAGCGGGACCCTCGGGGGTGGGAAAATCTAGCCTGATTAATACACTGGCACCGGATTTGACCCTACGGGTGGGCGAAATTTCAGAGCATTGGCGTAAAGGCAAGCACACCACTCGTCACGTTGAGCTATTTGAACTACCCAACGGCGGATTGTTTGCGGATACCCCAGGATTTAGCCAGCCGACGCTGAACTGCACACCAGAGCAGTTGATCTATCATTTTCCCGAGGGACGCGATCGCCTTGCCCACCAACAATGCCAGTTCAAAGACTGCCTGCATCGGGATGAACCCAACTGTGCGGTTCAGGGAGAGTGGGAACGCTATGGGGACTATTTAGGGTTTTTAGAAGAGGCGATCGCCGCTCAAACCCAACGCCATCAGACCCGAAATCCAGAGGCCCGCACCAAACGCAAGACCACGCGCACAGGAGCAGACAGCGATGAACCGATGCTGGATCAAAAACGCTACCGCCGCACATCGCGGAAAACGCTACAGCAGTCTTTAGAGAAGCTGTACGATGAGACGCCGGAATAAAAAATAAAATAGCGCTTGTACCTCTGGGGTACAAGCGCTATTTTAACTAGGTCATCATCACGTCTTAGGATTGTGAATTAAATAAGACACAGATTAGGCCAGCGGTTGAAACCGCGCCTACAGGAACGAAGTCCGCCTGCGCGGACTAGGAGGGGATTTCAACCCGCGCAGGCGGGTTTTGTTCTTGTAGCCGCGATTTCAATCGCTGGGTTTTATTAAATCCATAATCCTTAGCAGAATGCCGACAACTCAACAGGCACAGGCTTCACATCCCAGATCTCATTACAGTAATCACGGATCGAACGATCGGAAGAAAACTTGCCCATGCGAGCCGCATTCAGAATAGACATCCGCGTCCAACGATCCTGATCGCGGTAGGCCAAACTGACCTGATCTTGGCACTCAATATAAGGGACAAAATCTGCCAGCACAAAGTAAGGATCCTGGTGCAAGAGCAAGTCCACTAGCGGCTTAAAGATTTCACCATCCCCGTGGGAGAAGAAACCAGAAGAGATCCGATCAATCGCCAGCTTCAGCTCAGGGCTGCTGTTGTAGTATTCCATCGGCTGATAGCCCGCAGCACGTTTGGCGTAGACCTCCTCTGCGGTCAACCCAAACAAGAAGAAGTTTTCGGCCCCAACCTCTTCACGGATTTCGACGTTAGCGCCGTCTAGGGTGCCAATGGTGAGGGAACCATTGAGGGCAAACTTCATGTTGCCGGTTCCAGAGGCTTCTTTACCAGCCGTGGAAATCTGCTCCGATAGATCCGCTGCGGGGTAAACCCGTTGAGCAAACTTAACGTTGAAGTTTTTCATGAACAGTACCTTCAGCCGTCCTCGGACGTCTGGGTCACGGTTCACAATGTCACCCACGGAGTTGATCAGTTTAATAATCAGCTTCGCCATGTAGTAACCTGGTGCGGCTTTGCCCCCAAAGAGGAAGGTACGCGGCGTGATCTCGGCATCGGGATTGGCCTTGATCCGGTTGTATAGCGCAATGATATGAAGCACGTTGAGATGCTGGCGCTTGTACTCGTGAATACGCTTGGCTTGAATGTCAAAGAGCGAAGTGGGGTCTACGGTTAAACCGTATTGGTTTTGGATATAAACCGAAAGCTCTTGCTTACGATCTTGCTTGATTTGTCGCCACTGCTTCTGAAACTCAGGTTCGTCAACAAATGCCTCAAGTTTGCGCAGCTCATCAAGATTGCGGATCCAGGTTGGCCCAATTCTTTCAGTAATCAGCTTGGCCAGGGGCTGGTTGCTGAGCACCATAAAGCGACGCGGGGTAACGCCATTGGTCTTATTGCTGAATTTCTGAGGATACATCTCATAGAAATCTTTGAGCACATCAGACTTCATCAGCTCTGTATGGAGTGCAGCAACGCCGTTGATGGCATGGCTGCCCACACAGGCCAAGTGAGCCATCCGCACATAGCGATCGCCACTTTCGTCAATCAGCGACATGCGGGCTAACCGCGCATCGTCATCGGGGAAACGAATCCGCACTTCGTCTAGGAAGCGGAGGTTGATTTCGTAGATGATTTCTAGGTGACGCGGCAGGATTTGGCCAAACAGGTTAACGGGCCAACGCTCCAGCGCTTCGGGCATGAGGGTGTGGTTGGTGTAGGCGAGGGTCTTCTGGGTGATAGACCAGGCTTTATCCCAAGGCATTTCGTGGTCGTCAATCAGCAGGCGCATTAACTCTGCCACGGAAATGGCGGGGTGCGTGTCGTTGAGCTGGACTGCAAATTTTTCGTGGAAATGATCGACAGGAATGCCTTGGCGATCCAGGATCCGGATCATGTCCTGAAGAGAACAGGAGACAAAGAAGATTTGCTGGGTCAACCGCAGCAGCTTGCCCTGAGATCCGTCATCGTTGGGATAGAGCACTTTTGAGATGTTTTCTGAAAACACCTTTTCGTGAACGGCACCCAGGTAGTCACCGGAGTTAAACGCCTCAAAGTCAAAGGACTCAGGCGCTTGAGCGGTCCACAGGCGCAGGGTATTGGCGGTATTGGTCTGGAAACCTAGGATAGGCGTGTCGTAGGGAATTCCTTTGAGGATTTGATACGGTGCCCATCGCACGCGCTTGACGCCCTGATTATCCACGTAGTGCTCTGTGTGGCCCCCAATTTTGACGGGGACGGCCCATTCGGGTCTGGGCAGTTCCCAGGGGTTTCCGGCTCGCAGCCATTTGTCGGTTAGCTCAATTTGCCAGCCGTCTTTAATGTCTTGGGCAAAGATGCCAAATTCGTAGCGGATCCCATACCCAATACTGGGGATGTCTAGAGTGGCGAGAGAATCTAGGTAACAGGCGGCTAAGCGACCAAGACCACCATTGCCTAGCCCTGGTTCTTCTTCTTGCTCAAGCAACGCGTCAAAGTCTAGACCCAGCTCGTCCATTGCCTGCTTGGTCTGGTCATAGATGCCGAGATTGATGAGGTTGTTGCCGAGATGAGGACCCATCAAAAACTCTGCGGACAGGTACGCGACGGTACGGGATCCGGCGTTGGTATAGGTGGCAGCAGTGTTGATCCAGCGCTGAAGCATGCGATCGCGCACGGTATAGGCCAACGCCTGGTAGTAGTCATTCTGGCTGGCAAGGCCCGGAAATTTACCCAGCACATAAAATAGATTGTCTAGAAACGAGCGCTTGAGTATATCAACCCCTAGTCCAGTCCGACTGAGGTCACAAGTCATCGTTTCAATCGTCAGATTAGAGGCCGTTTGCATGCATCAATTCCTTCACAACTAAGGCTTCCAATGGTTATTCAAGTCAACGGTCGATAAGGCAGAGCAACAGCTTAACGCGGATGGCCTCTTCCAAAATTCAATTATTGCTGATCCCCGATCAAAGCAGACTCTATGGTTGGTCAAGAAGGATCCCAATCCTAAACTCTAACCCCAACCGTTATTGCCAGTGTCGCATAAGACACCGTGTTTCTAGGAATTTATTCCTAGAAGACATTCTAAAGACAGCTTTCCATAGTCACTGGTGTCAAACGGTTGTCCACGACACCAAACTGTTCAAGAATATCCTTTCCTAGGCGCTGATCAGTCGATCAATCCAGCGGGTGACAACTTTACGCACTTTATGTTTGCGGTGCCAGTTTTGAAATGCCCTTTCGTAGGCATCTCCGCGCACCATAAAAACATTCCAGGCACTGAGTCCTAAGGGGACGCAGAAACATAAAACAATGTAGAGTGACCAGGGTGTGCCCCACCCCGTCAGGGTGTTAAACAGGACAAAAAAGGCGCTGAATACGGTCGAGCACCCCAGATGCTTCGTTAGCTTGCCTTGTCGATATTGGTTAAAAACTTCACGCTTTTGGTTTTCATCGTTAGAAACCATCCACGCTTGTTCGGCTTGATGGATAATCGCAGCGGGGATTTCTAGGTCGTCGGCAATTTCTAGGAGCTGGGCACGGGAAAATTCGCCTGCGTAGGCATGCTGGGCGATCGCAATGTTGAGGATTTGCTGAACGGCTTCTTGTGAATAGATTTGTTTGTTATCAGGCGTTTCAGAATTTGGCATGGCGTCTACGTTTCCCTGAATGCATCCCGCACGAATACTCTATTCATTGTAATGATTCCATTTAAGGGATAGCTACATCACGCTCCTTCGGTCGAGATAGCCGTACCTCTCCCTGCCCACAGGCCCATGCTGTACCTGAAACACAAACCCATCAAAACCCTAGTCATAACGAAGCTTCAGACCCAAAATAATCAAGGCCAAAATTAGGGTGATTAAATTAGCCAAAATAATGGGGGTAGCCTGAAGCAAAATACCGTACACTAGCCACAAAAACACCCCTGCACAAAAGCTAACCAACATCGGCAGCGACATATCTTTGGCAGATTTCGTCCGCCAAGTTTTCAACAGCTGAGGGACGAAGGAGATTGTGGTTAAGGTTCCAGCAAGAAGGCCCAGTAGGGTGATCAGGGTCATAGGGTGTTTATCCGCGATCGCGGGGGACAAAAATACTGGGGAATCGCTGTTTGAGGGCGGGAATCACAGGGCATGGGTTTTGACGCTCTAGGGGGGGCTGACGCTCCCAATTAAAGCTACCCCAACTATAGGGGGCCATCTGGGCCGCCGATAGCCATAGTAGACGCTTTGCACGGGTCATGGCGACGTAGAGGAGTCTCAGCTCTTCTGCCACTTTTAGACTTTTGGCTTGTTGCCATGCCTCTTGAGCCGAGGGGAGGGGAGAGATCTGATGGAGGTTGGCACGGATTTGGGCACGGGCGACTTCTGCGATCGCAAAGTCTCCTAAAAACTGTGCCGTTCCTGGCACCCGTAAATTTCCAGGAATGACGTTTTCGTGCAGAAAGGGCAGAAATACCACGTCCCAATCCAGTCCTTTGGCTTTGTGCATGGTAATGAGGGTGAGCTGATGAGGACGGGTGTAGTGGCTATCGTCGTTTTCCAGGTCAACGGCTTCAAACCGCTCGGTACTGACAATTTCTTGGAGAATTGAGATGTTGGCGGCAAGGGTGGTACGAATGCTGGGTGCAGCGCTTTCACCACTCATCTGTTGCTGGAGTCGAGTGGTGAGTTTATCGGCGGTGGCTAACTCGGCGGCATCGTAGTTGAGCATCAGGGCCAGAAATGAGATGAGCTGATACAGCGGCAGCTCCCACCGCGCCGCCAGCAGCTTAACGCAAACCCCACGGATTTCCGCCAGTTTGGGTTCGGCGTCAGCGGGGGCGAGAAGGCCAGGATACAAAAACTGTTCGGGTTCGTTGGCGATCTGGTTGAAGTCATAGGTGGGCACAATCTGCCGTTTAGCCAGGGTGGTCAGCACGGCCTTGAAGTATTCCGTGGAGTGGGGCCGTGCCAAAAACTGAAGCATCGCCAACATTTCGTTGGGGACATTGGAGCGGCGATCATTGGCTCCCACGTCATAAATCGGGATGGTATGGTCTGCGAGGTTGACAGATAATCCATAGCGGTTAGGCTCGCTGAGCACCGCCGCCAAAAAGCGAGCCTGTTTATTTTCCCGCACCAATACTGCAATACGCAGGTCAGGGGTTTGAGCCAAAACGTCCACCACCCGCTGTCCAATTTGTTCAGCGGTGCGATAAATATCGGCAGGGAAATACAGCTCTACGCCGCGCCCCAGGAGTGGGGGATTTGTCGGAGCTGTATCGTCGTCTGGTGAAACGGGAACAATGGCCTGTACCTGAAACGGACGCTCTGCTGCACTGACCAGAGGGGATTGATTGGCCCAGGTCAACATAAAGTTGGCGGCATCGATGACGGGCTGACAGCTACGGGCTGATTGCGTCATTTCGGCAAGGCGATCGCCTGGGGCCTGGGCTTGGCAAAACTGCCGGAAGTAGATGGGATCGGCAGGGGTGAAGGTGGAGTTAATGGCTTGGTTAGGATCGCCCACGCGAATGAGGTTGAGCTGGTCAGGACGATGGGGGTTGGCGGCGAGGGATTCTAGCAGTTGGGATTGCAACGGGGTAGAGTCTTGGGCTTCGTCTTCAAAGATGGCAAACATTTCTTGTTGCAAGGTCGCCAAAATTTGCGGGTCTTTGAGCACCCGAAGGGCACCTAAAATCATGTCGTCGTAGTCAATCCAGCCCGAGAGCTTGAGTAGTTCGTCGTACTGCTGGTAGAGACCACTGGCGATCGCCAAAATCGGCAACTCATCCGTCATCCGCTCAGAAAAGACCGCCAGATCCTCGGGCGTCAAACCCGAACTTTTGGCCTCATGGATAGCGGTATGGGCCAGGGCAGGCAAAATATCCGACCGCAGGGCAGACTGTCGCCGCAGCCGCTCCCCTTCTTCTGTGTCTAGGGTTCCCGCCTCCAACAGCAGCCGAAACAGATTGGGCTGGGCCTGAATCCATTGCTCTACGCACTGACGGATTAACCGATGGCTTTGGTAGGGTGAAACCAGGGTTGCGTTCCCCAAGTCCAACCCTGACTGCTGGGGATAGCGGGAGGCAATATTGAGGGCAAGGCTATGGAGCGTCTGCACCATAAACCCTGATGGAGGTAGCTCCAGTTCCTTGAGGAAATGCCGCACCTTTTGTTTAAGATTCGCCGCAGCAGAACGGGTAAAGGTGACAAGCACCAGTTGATGCCCATAACTAAGATGATGGCGGGCAATGGTGATGGCGGCAGCCGCCGCCATGCCGTGGGATTTACCTGCTCCGGGTACCGCAGACACCGCCAAAGGGCCGCCTTTCCACTCTGCCATCTCTCGTTGTCCAGGCCGAAGCGACTGGGACAACTGCGAAAGCTGTTGCTTTAAGGCGATCGCCCTGGTTTCTGGCGTAGTCACAGGATGGATCATGAGCAGTGACCACGAACGCTAAATCGTAGACGAAGAGAGGGCTGCCCGCTCCAAAAGTGTGAATTGAATGGATGTACCCCCCTGGGAGCAAACATTCAAAGCATAAACCTCAAGATGAGGCAGACTCTACTCCTTCGTAGGATTACTCCTGTTTGTATCCTACTGGATTCGACGCAATTATTGAGATGACGAGTTGAGATGACGAGAACCCTTGTAAGGGTGTTTACAAAATCCCAATGCTTAGATTACCTGAATAGATGAATTGATCTGGCTTCCAATCTTTACCCATGAACTGATTGGCAATGAAATCTTAAAAAATGGTGAGAAATTGAGTTCAGTCCTCTATTAAGTTGTGGGAAGAAGCTAAAGCAACTTTTATAAAGATTTTCGGCTTTTTAAGTGTATCTAGCGGATCTTTCGGTATTTTATTTTTATGATAACCATAGATTTATCAAGTTTTGAGCAAGTCGTATAGATATTAAGTTTAATTTTGGACTTACATTTTCACGGCTTGCACAGATGGGGTCGATGAACGATCAGGGGGGCTTTGTTTTCCTGGCATAACCGAATCAAGACCATTCAGGAGGCTGGAGAGAGTGTATGAGTTATATCGTTAATGGGTTAGGCGATCGCGGACTCAGTGCCATCGCGATCTCTCTTGGCTCTACAGGATTTACGCTGGCTCAGTTTAATATCAGCAGGCTTGGGCAATCTCTTGTTCCAGGATTTCTGGGCGTGGGCATTGTTTTTATACTTGGCATTATTCTTGCCTTTATTCTTGCCTTTATTGCCAAATGGATAATGGCGGGCATTCTCAAGCGCCTCGGCTTAGAACGACGGCTCTCTAGATTAATGAGTGACCCCACGGACGAGGGCATTTCTACCCTACAGGTTGAGAAATGGATCGCAAATATTGTCTTCTGGCTCGTCATTATTTTTGCGCTAGCGGCTTTATTTCAAACATTCCAGCTCACGGTAGTGTCTGTGCCGCTCCAAAATTTCCTGACTAAAATCACAGATTTTTTGCCGCCGTTGGCCGGTGCGCTTCTATTGACAGGTATTGCCTGGGCCTTAGCCACCGTCGTCAAGACGATCGTGGTGCGGGCATTTCGATCTTTTGGGTTAGATGCACGGCTTCAACAACTGGGCGGTTCCTCCGGTACCGAACAACTCGCCCTCGGTGAGACCCTTGGCAATGTGCTTTATGCCTTGGTGTTTCTGCTACTTCTGTCCACAATTTTAGACACCTTAGGGTTAACCACCTCGGCACAGCCCATCCTCACGTTGCTGAATCAAGGGTTAGTCGTCCTCCTTAACGTGGTTGGGGCTGGCTTGATTGCGGTGATTGGCTGGTTTATTGCCCAATTTGTAGGTCGTTTGGTCACAAGCCTCCTGTCTGCCACAGGTGCGGACAACTTGGGCAGAAGCATTGGACTCAGCCCTGCCACGGGTGCTCAAACTCTGTCGCAGATTGCTGGCACCGTGACCTACGTTGCTATCCTAATTCCGGTTGCCATCGCCGCCCTCCAAGTCCTCAAGATTGAGGCGATTTCAGGCCCTGCGATCGCCATGCTCAACCAAATTATGAGCGCGCTGCCAAAGATCTTTACGGCGGGCATCATTTTGGCGATCGCCTTTTTGGCAGGCAAGTTTGTGGCGCAAATTGTCACCAATCTGCTGAGTGGCATTGGGTTCAATAATATTTTTTCCGTGCTGGGATTCCCCGCTGCCACAACTCAGTCAGCATCGGTGAGATCGCCCTCTGAAATTGTGGGGATGGTTGTCATTGGTGGCATTGTCCTGTTTGGGGTAGTGACGGCAACGGATGTGCTGGGCTTGCCGGCCCTCACCAATATCGTTCAGAGCTTGATTCAGATTCTGGGTCAAATTCTGAGCGGACTGGTTGTGCTTGCCGTTGGACTTTATCTGGCAAATCTTGCCTTTAATTTGATTGCTAGCTCGGGCAGTGGACAAGCTCAGATTTTGGGGCATACAGCTCGAATTTCGATCATTGCCTTCATTGGCGCGATGGCCCTGCGTCAAATTGGCGTGGCAACAGATATTGTCAACCTCGCTTTTGGTTTGTTGCTGGGTGCTATTGCGGTGGCCATTGCGATCGCCTTTGGATGGGGCGGCAAGGACATTGCCTCTGAACAAATGCGGGAATGGTTGACTAGCTTTAAGCAAGCACCTGCGCCGACTCCTGCTGCGTCGGCTCCGGCTACGAGCGAATCCGGCTCTCCTGCGACAAATCCAGGCACAATCGGCTGGCCTCCGGTTGAAGAGGATCCATTCGCTTAAGCTTCGTTCTAACAAAACTGAAAAAGGGACTTCCTGAACGAATGGGAAGACCCTTTTTTAGGGATTTTGATGCTAATGTAGGCGATCGCCAGGAACCAGTTCTTCCAATACCCTAAAGCGAATGTGATTGATCGCTAAATCACCCAGAGAGATATGCTCCGGTTTATCATCGGCCTTCATTTTTGTAAACGAGATCCCCTTGCCAATTTCAGTGTGGTACCAAGATAAACCCATGAAAAATCGCTCAGGATAAGGCCCGCGCTCAATCGTGTCATCCACATTTGATTCCATCGGTAGCCAGCCCACCCCAGGGACATAAAACTCTAGCCAAACATGGTTGTAATCCGGCTCTAGGGGCAAATGCCGTAGTTCAGGATGCTTGGGGCACTTGTAGCGCCCAATAGTGCGACAGGCAATCCCGTTTAGACGCGCTAAAGCCAGCAAAAGCCCCACGTATTCACCGCAGGAGCCAACCCCACGGGCAAGAGCCACATCGGGGGTATCAATGCGGGGTTGAATGCCGTAGGAAAGGCGATCATAGACATAATTACGGATCTTGAGCATCTTCCGCAGCACGTTCGTTTCTGTGCCCGCCGCCTCTTTTGCTGCCTCACGGACGATGGGAGTATCCATCGCAAGGTCATCATCATCAATCAAATAGCGCTGCTGTAGTTCGAGGGGGAGCATCAGACTGCTATCAATATCCTCAGGAGAGAGACAATACTTGAGGCTGTACATCTCAATAATGGCCCTCCAGCCTATTAGCCCCGCTTGATGAGGCTGCACCTGATCGAAATTAAAGACCGCGACCTTCTGCCCCTCTTGTTCTTCAATCGTGTATTCATGCCCGATGGGTTCAACGTGACGAACCCTCTGCCGCAATGTATCTGAGGGCAAGGCAATGCGCCACTGAACATTGTTGAGGGTGACAGCTTCGAGGGGGAAGAATTCTTCGATATAGGACAGCTCCACCAGATATCCGTTAGAAAGCGTGTAGTGCTCCGTCGGGTTGTGGTGAAAGTGGAACGGATGGATGAAGGTGCGATCGCGGAACGTCAGCTCATAGGGAAATTCTGAATTGGGATCATCCCGAATGTTGGGTTCTTCATCGGCATAGGAGATATAGCAAATGGGTTTTTCTCCTGATGTTGGCGCATAAAACGCAATACCCGTTGGGTCACTAAAGGGGGTAAGCGCACTGAACTGAACTGCGCCTGTGGTGCGATCTAGACAGTAGACCGTTTGTTCGGTGCGATCGCAGACCCACAGCGCATCCTCAAACACCGTCATCGTTTCTGTTCCCATACCGGGCTGTGGGAAGCGTCCTACTCGTTCTCCAGTGCTTTGCTTATAAACATGTATATAGCCTAACTTCTGACAGCTCACGTATACCATTGATTCCCAAACCGCCACCCCAGTTACTGAATAGGGCAGTCTGGTAAAGAGAGTTGGCGTTAGGGTGGTGCGATCGCAGCAAAACACCTCCTGACCCTTTGCAAACCAGAATTTATCCTGATCAAGCGCTAATCCGGTCGCGTCCACCCAGTCAGAAATATGATGCGGGTTGAGAATCGTCGTATTGTTGGTGCGAGGATCCACATCAATGAGATACCCACGCAGAGTATCTATAGCAAATAAGCGATCGCCTTCAGAGGCCAGTCCTGACAGGGCATAAACGCCAATGGGTCGAATGGTAGCAGGTTGCAAGAATGACTCAGGAAATGGGCTTTCAGTCTTTGACATAAATCCAATGGCTTACCAAACTTTATTGCCCTTGAAATAAACCTAGGCTTACTTCAATACTCTGAATCAAACGACCGTACCATAAAGTCCACCCAAAGTGATTGACCCTCGACACAGCGCGTCAAAACAGGAAGCCAATGTCATCAGTCCACCATTTTGTAGTTGACGATGCAGTATTTCTAACTCGTCTATGCTTACTATGAAAGCCGAGAAATTATTGACAAGATGAATGAAAACTTAAGAGCTTCTTCAAGCGGTGTCTATTTAAGTAGATCTATCAAAGCAAACCGTCACCCCATCGAAGGATGTAGCGTTGAATGAAAGTTGTCTATGACCCAGAGAAGGACATTTTACAAGTCACTTTCATTGAAACGATCATTGAAGAGACCGCTCAAATTGCACCAGGATTGGTGCTCGACTATGACGAAGATGGCAATGTGATTGGTTTAGAACTGCGAAAAGCATCCACAAAAATGGATAACCCCTACACCATTTCTTATGTGGTGGGTGAGGCAAATATGGACAAGCCCCAGCTTAGCGTTTAGCGCTAGGGGTAACTAAACTCTCTCAATCATTGATCCAGGATTCTTTCCCAGCCAATTCAATGACACGATCTCTCAGCAAAAAGTTGTTTACAGCCAATTGCTGCTCAACATCCTGCCATTGGCGATCGCCAAAATGTCTGCTCAGTTCATAAATGCGCTGCTGGCGGCCCACCAAGCCGCGTGCCACCAAAGCCCTTACTTCATCCTGAATTTCGGCAATGGAATAGAGCGTAATCGTAGGCATCTTAATTTCCCCGCTAAATAAGTGAAAGATATAAAAGAGATAAGTTATTCATATACTCTGCCAAAACCTATGAACAGATTTCTTCGACATGCAGAGGTATCAACCCTAAAAAACACCAAGATTTTACGATGACTCAACCCATCCTTCACTCGGTTGAACGCGGGTGGAGAATGCACTTGAACCAGGCTTAATAGATTAATACGCAACTGTATTGTACGTTACTAATTCATAGCGAACAAGCTAAAAGTCAGGAATCCATAATGTTTTAAGATGGTTTTTTGACGAGGTCTTGTTGAGCAATATTTGAATCTCAAAGAGCATGGATCGCTACGGCAAAGGATGCCAAAGGGTGTAAAGCTATTATTGGCTTCCTCGTGAACCAGTCCTGACCAAGATCCCAAACATTATTTAAGTGAACCATGACTGATTCAGTGCAAATCTTGATGTGCGCGCCCCATCATTACGACGTTGATTACGTCATTAATCCGTGGATGGAAGGCAATATCCATCGCTCCTCACGAGATACAGCTCAAGCGCAGTGGGATCAGCTTTATCAGGTTTTAAAGACCTATGCCGCAGTGGATCTGGTAGAACCGCAAAAGGGATGGCCCGATATGGTATTCACTGCTAATGCCGGATTGGTGCTGGGCGATACGGTGGTGCTCAGTCGCTTTTTCCATCCTGAGCGCCAGGGGGAAGAGCCTTATTTTCAGCAGTGGTTTGAAAACCAAGGTTACACGGTACATACCTTGCCGAAGAGTTTGCCCTTTGAGGGGGCAGGGGATGCACTGTTGGATCGGTCTGGACGGTGGTTATGGGCAGGCTATGGATTTCGTTCGGAGCTAGATTCCCATCCCTTTTTGGCGAAGTGGCTGGATGTAGAGGTGCTGTCTCTACGATTGGTAGACCGACGGTTTTATCATTTGGATACCTGCTTCTGTCCCCTGACAGATGGATATCTGCTGTACTACCCAGCAGCTTTTGATACTTACTCCAATCGCATGATTGAGCTACGTGTTCCTGCTGAAAAACGGATTGCCATTGACGAATTGGATGCGGTCAATTTTGCCTGTAATTCTGTCAATGTTGGGTCTGTGGTGGTGATGAACAAGGCCAGCGATGGCTTGAAACAAATTTTGGGCGATCGCGGTTTTACAGTCGTCGAAACACCTCTAACTGAGTTTTTGAAAGCGGGCGGAGCCGCCAAATGCCTCACTCTGCGAGTAACAGAACCGCGTCCAGAGTCTCCTCCCTCTTCTTCGGTGCAAAGTCGGGTCATTCATCTCGAAGGCCATTTGCTCGATTCCGGTCTGGTGAATCAGGTGTTGGATACCATTGTGGTGGGAGGCGGCAGTTTCCAAGTCCTCAACTTTAAGCTGGGCGAACAGCGTCAAGATGCTTCGACGGCAGAGGTCAAGGTTTCAGCGCCCGACTCAATGTTGATGGCAGACATCATGGGGCAGTTGATTGACCTGGGCGCTGTGGCTACGGAAGAAGCCGCAGCAACCCCTCTAGAAGCAGTAATCCAGTCCGGCGTGGCTCCTGATGATTTTTATGTGAGCACGATTTACCCGACTGAAGTTTTACTGGAGGGACAGTGGGTTAAGGTGCAAGGTCAGCGGATGGATGGGGCGATCGCCGTGACCCATACCCCCGAAGGTTCTATCGCCTGCTGCAAACTCCTGCGCGATTTACAGGTGGGTGAATTTGTCGTAATTGGCAGTGAGGGTATTCGCACCAAGCGCACCACTACTACTCTCAAAAAAAGCTCAGCAGAAGAATTTAGCTTTATGGGAGCGGGGGTTTCCAGTGAGCGTCGGGTGGAGTTAGTGGTTGAACAAATTGCCTGGGACTTGCGCCGGATCCGAGATCAGGGTGGCAAAGCAGTCGTTACAGCAGGGCCTGTGGTAATCCATACGGGCGGTAGCGAACACCTGAACAAGCTGATTCGAGAGGGCTATGTCCATGCGCTGCTGGGGGGGAATGCGATCGCCGTCCACGACATTGAGCAGTCCCTGATGGGCACGTCTTTGGGCGTGGATATGAAACGGGGTGTCTCTGTGCATGGAGGGCACCGCCATCACCTCAAAGCCATTAACCTCATTCGCCGTTGCGGCAGCATTGCTAATGCAGTCGAACAGGGTGTCTTACGCAGCGGCGTCATGTACGAATGCGTCAAACACAATGTCCCGTTCTCTCTGGCAGGTTCGATTCGGGATGATGGCCCTCTGCCAGATACCAAAATGGATCTGATTGAAGCCCAAGCGGATTATGCCCGTCTCATTGAAGGGGCTGACCTGATTTTGATGCTGTCCAGTATGCTCCACTCAATCGGGGTGGGGAATATGACACCAGCGGGGGTGAAGATGGTCTGTGTGGATATTAATCCGGCGGTGGTGACAAAACTGAGCGATCGCGGCTCGATCGAATCCATTGGGGTGGTGACGGATGTGGGACTGTTTTTGAGCCTTTTGGTTCAGCAATTGAGTAAGCTGACTGGACAATATTCTCAAAATTGACCCATTAGTGTTCTCTATTTTGGATATTCGTTGAAGCGGTTGTCTTACCCTTTCCAGTTAATGCTTCCGATTAGGGGCGGAAGTTAATCTAAAGCTGAACATTAACGGCTTTCATCCGTTCGCTGAATTTGAATGGTTAGCCTGCATTTAATACAAGAATCCAAATTATCAACACATGACTTATTTTGCCTAGATTCTAAGGATTTTGAGAGATCTTTTTACTCTTTCTATAGGTTCTCTATTAAAATTAGAATTTGATGTTTGTAAAATCTGCAAGGATTCTTTTAACTCCGATCTAGCTATATTTAGATCGAATTGAGGCAGATTGCCAGTCGCAAACTTATTTTGGATCTTAGCTGCAACCATTCCCAGCGCAGTAGCAGCACAATCTCGTATATCTCGATCAGAATCTTTAAGTGCTAACCGTAAACTAGGCAAAACTTTAGTAATAGGCAAACCAATTTTTCCTAAAGCAATACATGCATGGACACGCTCCCACTTTCCTTTGTCTTTCTTAAGAATGCTGCTCAAATAAGGTGTTGCTTCAGTGGCTACTTCTCCTAGTTCGCCTAAATCCCAAGCCGCAAAGCGATGTATCTGATTGTTGGGACTTTTTAGCCCCCTTATCAAACACGGAATCATAGATTTCGTGAGTGGATACCCACAGGGGCTTAAGGCTCCAAGAGACAAGACTGGACGGGATTCAGCAACTGCAAGCTCTACTCGATCAATACTAATCAATCCTAACGAGGCAATTGCTAATGTCAATACAGCACTTTTGATACTACAAAGCATTTTTATGAACGACCTTAGACAAATAATTTAATGATAATCTCAAAAGAATTTCACTTACATTATATTTAGTATCCTAGGTTGGGTTGAGGAACGAAGCCCATACCCCCAAACGACTGAAATGAATGTAGCTTCTTAACGTGCGGCCTTTTAATCCATGCCTTCAATGGGTGCAAACCCTTGGCGCTGAATGTTCTCCGTCACCGTGCGCGGATCTAAAAATTGCAGTAAATAATCTGGCCCACCCGCTTTAGAACCCACCCCCGATAATTTATAGCCGCCAAACGGTTGCCTTGCGACGATCGCCCCCGTAATACTGCGATTGATATATAGATTCCCCACTTCAAACTCGGCTTTTGCCTGCTCGATGTGTGACGGAGTACGCGAATAGAGACCACCTGTAAGAGCGTAGTTGGTATTGTTTGCGATCGCCAACGCCTCCTCAAAATTCCCAGCCTTCATCACCGCCAACACAGGGCCAAAGATCTCCTCCTGGGCTAGGGTGGACTGCGGATCGACATCCGTAAAAATGACTGGCCCTACAAAATAACCGGATTCGGGGGAAGGTAGCTCTAGGGCAAGGGTTGCTTCCGTTTTGGCCTTGGCGATCGCCTCACGGATCCGCTGCTGGGCTGCCCCATCAATCACAGGGCCAACCTTGGTACTCGGATCAGCGGCATCCCCCACATTCAAAGAGTGGGTTGCCTCTACCAGTCGCGCCACAAACGCATCGTAAATGGGCGCAAGCACCACCACACGGGAACAGGCAGAACACTTTTGACCGCTATAGCCAAAAGCCGAATACACAACGCCCTGTACGGCCTGATCCAGATCGGCACTTTCATCCACAATAATGGCGTTTTTACCCCCCATCTCTGCCACCACGCGCTTTAGGTGCTTTTGTCCGGGTTGCAGAATGGCAGCGTTTGCATAGATTTGACAGCCGACCTCTTGGGAACCCGTAAACACAATCATCTGTACGTCTGGATGTTTGACCAGGTGGGTGCCCACCGTAGATCCCCCGCAGGGAATGTACTGAAATACTCCTTTAGGGATACCTGCATCGACCAAAATTTCGCATAGCTTTGCCGCAATCACGGCGGTGGTGGCGGCGGGTTTGAGCAGCGCACAGTTCCCCGTGACTAGGGCAGCAACGGTCATGCCCATCGGGATCGCCAGCGGAAAATTCCAGGGGGAAATCACCAACACAATGCCCTTGGGACGATAGAAATAGCGATCGCTCTCCCCCGCCACGTCATAGACAATTTCTGCGTCTAGGCGCTCCATTTCTGTGGCGTAGTATCGACAGAAATCTGCCGCTTCTGAGACTTCTACATCTGCCTGTTGGAGGGGTTTCCCTGCTTCAAACACCATCCAGGCGTTCAGTTCATGACGACGCGCTTCGAGTAGATCTGCTGCCCGTCGTAAAATAGCAGCACGTTCTACCACAGGGGTTCGCTTCCAAGTGTGGAAGGCGGCTTTGGCTGCGGCGATCGCCTGGTCGGCCTGTCCCATATCCATCTGTCCGACAATACCTACCACCTCTGCCGGATGAGAGGGATTCACAGACTGAATGGTTTTTAAGGTTTGGACCCGCTCGCCGTTCACTAGCGGTAAATAGGATTGCCCTAGCTGCTGCCCTACCGAGGCTAACGCTGCTGCTGCATCGGAGCGTGATTGGGCGGTCACAAAATCCGTATCCGCCGATGGATTGATTCGAGTGACGGTCATTGTGGGGGAGGCAATGGGCATGGGTTGGACGCGGTTGCCGTCTTCGTCCCCTTCCCCCCAAACGGGAACTGCCAATAACCCCTCCATGGGATGATCCGCCACGCTTTGCTTCAGAAAAGAGCTGTTGGCGGTATTTTCGAGCAGTCGCCGAATCAGGTAAGACATCCCTGGAATCAAAGGCCCGTAGGGACAGTAAACCCGCACTCGATGCCCCCATTTGGCGAGGGCTGTGGCGAGGTTATCTGCCATGCCGTAAAGGACTTGGAATTCGATGTGGCGTTTGGGGATGTTTAAGGCTGTGGCGATCGCAATGGCATGGGCCTGAGACCGGACGTTGTGGCTCCCAATGGCGGCATGAAGCACCTCATGGTTTTCTAAGAGCCGCTGGGTCATGCGCTCAAAATTAGCGTCGGTTGAGGATTTGTGATTATAAACGGGGGTAGGCCAATGGTTCTGGCGCGCAATGATGGTTTCTTGATCCCAGTAGGCTCCTTTGATGAGTCTTACCGTAATGGGTTTGCCCCGCTGTTTCGCCCATAGGATGAGATCCTGTAAATCTTGGTGACTATCGCGCAGATAGGCTTGTAGGGTGATGCCAATATCGGTGCGATCGCAAAACTCGTCTTCCATGAGCAACAGCTTCAGCGTTTCTAACGTGGCGTTTTTGTAGCGATACTGCTCCATGTCAAAATGCACTGCCGCGCCTACTTCCTGCGCTTTTCGCAGGAGAAGACGAATGCGATCGCCGACCTTTGCTTGCGAACCCTTTACGTCTAACGGATCGAACTGAGAATAAAACGCCGTGAGCTTTACTGAAACCTGCACTTTGGCTACATCTACCCCGTCGGCGCTATCCACTTGGGGTACGGTTGACCATTGCTGGGATGCTTCCGTCAGTTGCACCATGAGCGCTAAATACTGATCGAGATACGCTTGAGCTTCTGGTTCTGTCACCACGGCTTCTCCTAAGAGATCCATGGTGAAGCTCATGGACTGCTTGCGAAGCTGCTCAATGCTCTTAAGCGCCTGTTTTAGGGTTTCGCCAGAGATGTATTTGCGCGCTAGGGTTTCTACGGCAGTAGATAGGGTAGTTGCCGCGACCTGCCCTGGCATTGAGTCGGCGGCGGTAAAGTTAAGCAGCCCTTTGAGTGCTTGGGGTAACTCCACCGCCCCATCGCTCAAATATTCTTGGAGGTGACGGGCAATTTCGGCCTTGGTGGTCAGGGAGGGTAAACAGTCAATCAGGCGAAAAAGCTGCACCCGCAAACTGGGGTTGTCCATCGTCCAACTGAGCAGTTTGTCATCCCAACGGAACTGATCTCGCACTTTGGCAAAGAGCGATCGCTTTTCAGTGGTTTCCGCCAGCAATTGGAGGGCGATCGTTTGGGTCTGTTCTTCGTAAGCAGGCGAACTAAAGGATGTAGAACTGGAACGGGACGTATCCAAAATCATTAAATCATTTCCTCAAGACTCTGAATCTGGCTCAATCCCTAACGCCCGCAACTGAGCCGTCAATTTTTCATTCCGCTGCCGTTCTGCTTCAACTTCACGCTGAGCACTCTCAACTTCACGCTGGGCACATTCAGCTGTCTCTTCTGGTGTGGGCACTAATCGCCCATCGGCTGCAAAAAAGCGTAGAGTTTGCTCATAAACCCCTAAAAATAGCCCTAACTGCTGACTCCACAGATGCCCTTGTTCATTAGACTGAAGGTCTTCATACTTTCCATCTACTAGGTGAAATCCCTTGAATTCATAACTATGAGGATCGAACCAAAAGTAATCTGGCGTGCGGAATATATCTTGATAAATCTGTTTCTTTAAGTCTCGATCTGTTTTAGCCGTCGAGTCCGACAGTAACTCAATAATCAGATTAGGATATTGTCCGTTTTCTTCCCAAACCGCCCAGCTTTTACGGGGATATTTTTGGGTGCCCAACACCACAAAAAAGTCTGGGCCTCTAAAATCTTCAGATTTGCTCTGACGCGCACTGTAGTAAGTGGTGAGATTGCCCGCCGAGAAATAATCGGAACGATCTTTCCAGAACCAGTCAAGGCACTTGAGGAGCAGCATCATTTGCTGCAAATGCTGGTAACTTTCCAAGGGAGGCTCATCGCTATACAAGTCACCCTGTGGCCACACAATGCCATTGAGTGGAGCTTGATCCAAGCTTTGCTCTAAAACTTCAGTTGCTGAAGCAGACATTGGCGAAACATCCAAGGCTGGCATAGGTTTAGCTTAACATGTAGGCTTTTATGCCATCCCTTCAATCGCGTTGTGGGGCGCTCGGTTTACCGTTATTGCCTGCCAAAACAGGCGCAAGCACAGCCCCATTCTTAGACTTCACTTCCGAGGAAAATACGGTTTCTCCATCATCCAAAATTGGATTGCGGGCCATAATCAGCGCGATCGCCCGACTCACACTATCAGGGAAAATAACCACCAGAGCATTCTCTGGGGCATTATCCAACGCCCATTCGATCGCCTCTGTCTCCACTAACTGAACCGTATGGGGCACTGGAGCACCATTGAGTGGCGTGGCCTGAATCCCTTTCACGATCATTTCTGCCGTGTTGCCCCGAGGGCGACCGCGATTGTCGTCATCTTCTTTGACAATAATCTGCTCAAAAAACGTCGCCGAAAGAGCGCCTAACTCAATCAAATCCTCATCACGGCGATCGCCCGGCCCACCCACCACGCCAATGGCAGGGCCAGACCAGTTTTTAACAAAGCTGCCCACCGCTTCGTAGCCTGCGGGATTATGGGCATAGTCTACTAGGGCATGGTAGCGACCGAGGTTGAATAAATTCATCCGGCCTGGGGTTTGTTCTGCCGAAGCACGGAAGCTGCGAAGGGCGGCGCGTATCGCTTCGACATTCACACCTTGGACAAAAGCCGCCAGACTCGCCGCTAGGGCGTTGGCAATCATGAAGGGGGCTAAACCGCCAAGGGTGAGGGGAACTTGCTCTACCTTTTCAATGCGGTGAACCCAGTCCTGCTGCAAGATGGACAGGTAGCCCTCTTTCAAGACGGCAGCAACGCCACCCCGTTGGATATGCGATCGCACTAAAGCACTCTCTGCATCCATCGAAAAATAGGCAATCTTCCCAGGCACATACTCTGCCATCGCGGCAACGCGTTCATCGTCGGCATTGAGCACGGCATAGCCATCCACATGAACAGCCTCTGCAATCACCGCTTTGACCTTTGCCATTTGGTCAATGGTGTTGATATCGCCCAACCCTAAATGATCCGCCGCCACATTTAAGACCACGCCCACATCACAGTGTTGGAAGGCCAGACCTGATCGCAGAATCCCGCCCCGTGCTGTCTCCAGAACCGCAATATCCACCGTCGGATCTTGCAGAATCATTTGGGCACTTTGCGGCCCTGTGGTATCGCCCTTTTCCACTAAATGATTGCTAATATAAATGCCATCTGTGGTCGTAAAACCGACCGAATCGTAAACCTGACTAAAAATATGGGCAATCAGACGCGTTGTGGTCGTTTTGCCATTGGTTCCCGTCACCGCCACAATGGGAACCCGAGTCGGCACTCCAGGGGGAAACAGCATACTCAGAATCGGTGCGGCAACGTTGCGACCTACTCCTTGACAGGGAGACACATGCATCCGTAACCCTGGAGCTGCATTGACCTCCACAATCACGCCATCGGCCTCAGCCAGCGTTTTGGTGATATCTGTCGTAATTACATCAATGCCCACCACATCCAGGTCAATAATGCGAGACACGCGTTCTGCCATCCACAGGGTATCGGGATGGATTTCGTCCGTGCGATCAATGGCAATTCCGCCCGTGCTCAGGTTGGCGGTTGCGCGCAGGTAGCAGACTTGGTCTGGGGGCAAAATGGTGTCAAGGGTATAGCCTTGACGGGTTAGCATTTCGTCCGTGGCATTGTCCAGGAGGATGTGGGTCAACATATTATCGTGACCTTCGCCACGACGCGAATCTTGGTTTTCCAGCTCTACCAGTGCGGCGATTGTGTCTACGCCATTGCCGATTACGTGGGCAGGGACGCGCTCTGCGACTGCCACCACTTTATGATTCACCACCAAAATCCGGTGATCTCGCCCCTGGTAAAAGTGTTCTACAATCACGCCACTAGATACTTCACGGGCGCGATCATAGGCAACCTCTGCGTTATCCCAAGACTGAATATCGATGGTGATGCCGCGACCGTGGTTGCCGTCTAAGGGCTTAATCACAATGGGGAAGCCGCCAAGGCGATCAATGGTCTGTTCTAATTCGCTAAAGGAATAGATCACACTGCCCAGCGGGACAGGTACGCCCATGTGGGACAAGATATTTTTAGTATTTTCTTTGTTGCAGGCTAGCTCAACGCCCAAAATATTGCTGTGGGAGGTCAGCGCAGCCTGTACTCGCTTTTGAAATTTACCATAGCCCAACTGAAACAGGTCGCAGGTTTCTAGCTGCGTCCAGGGAATGCCGCGTGACTCTGCCTCACGCACCAGTGCCTCTGTGCTTGCGCCCAAAACAGACTCAGCCCGAAGCTTCAGGAGGTCATCTAAATCCTTTTCAAGCTCTTCTTTGGGATAGGTGCCCGTATCCACCAGGCTTTGACACAGCCGCAGCGCCGCTCTAGCGGCATAGCGCCCTGCCTCTTCGTTTTGATACTCAATCACAACCTGGTAGACCCCGGGGGTTGCGGTCTCGCGGGTACGACCAAACCCCACAGGCATGTCAGCTAAGGTTTGCAGTTCTAGGGCCACATGCTCCAGGATATGGCCCATCATGGTGCCTTCTTGAACCCGACTCAAGAACCCACCCCGACACCCTGGGGAACAAAAATGCTCTTCAAGACTGGGCAAAACCGCCACCAGACCGTCATAAAATCCAGGCAGCGTGTCAGAAGGGCTATCCGCCAGCGCTTCCAAATCCAGTCTCACTAGAATGAGCTTTGAGCGGCGAATGCTCCAGTAGTTTGGCCCGCGAAGCGTCTGGGTTTGAAGGATTTTCATTTAGAGATGATCTCTGCTAAGTCCATATGACATTGAAGACAGTCTGAAGCTGAATGCAAGAACTGGCTTTTAAGGATAATTCAAAAGAACTAAGCCCAGGAATCTATCCGTAGCGTTCAAAATCTTTTTGAGTAGCGTGAGGTCTACCCCTTAATTAATTTCAAATTGAAGGTCTAATTCTGTATCAGTTGCTACATGACGCAAATTGCCGTTCAACCCTAGGATTAGTGAGAGCCACCCAGCAGCCCTATCGGATTCCCGAAGACGATAAGACTGTGCGACGTTGATAGTTATAGCGATCGCCCTGGCTCAGCACATGGACGGTCAGGTTATGAAGGCTCAGGGGGGTGAGTTCTTTCACCTCAGAATAATTGGTATGGGTCAAACCGCCCGGATCGATGATGGTGATGGTGCCCTTTCCAATCACTTCAAAGGTTCCGTCATTCTTGAACGCAGCACAGGTGTCTTCGTCGATGCCCATGCCGAGTTTGTCTGGATGGGCGGCGATCGCACTGAACAGGCGAGCCATCCGATTTCGATTATGAAAATGCTGATCCACCAGCAGATCGGGGAAAAAGCCTAATCCGTCAGCTAGATCAACCAATAATTGGTTGGGGGATTCGCCGCTGCTTCCGCCTGCAATCATCTTTTCACCCATGATTGCGGCCCCCGCACTGGTGCCTGCCAAGGCAAGATTACCAAGCTGAATCCTTGTTTTGATAGAGTCAATAAACTTGCTACCGCCCAGCAGGTCGCAAAGGCGTACCTGATCTCCTCCCGTCACAAAAATACCCGTGCAGTTGGCTAAATGATTCAGCCAAAGCGGTTCGTCACACTCATTAGGGAGACGAATATCAAGAACTTGTACATTCAGCGCACCCATTTTTTCAAAGATTTGCTGGTAGCGATCGCCAACAATACTCGGTTCTTGGGACGCACAGGGGATAATGCCGATTGTCGCCAGCGCTCCACCAGAACTTTGAAAGAACGCGGTTAAGATACTACACTCGTTAACCTTATCTTCTGCGCCACCAATCACCATGATGGGATAAAGGGTTGAAATTACCATAGTCTGTTGAACGAGAAGAGGTTGAGCCTCAATCATAAAATAACCCTAAGAGCTGCATAATATCACTCTGAGGAAGGAAAGCCCAAGTTCATTGAGTTTAGATACCCTCGTCATACCTAAGTTTTGCCTAAGTCTTAGTTGCGATCTCCACCCATTCTTTACCCTTTTGATAGGCCATCTCTACCGCAACACTCCCGAAGGCGAAGGCAACGACTCCGACAATTTCTCCAATATCGAGCGCCTGCTGGGCAACCTTTTGAACCACGACAGGCGCTTGGGCAATAAACCTTTTTTTTGCTTTAGTGACCTGATTCGCGATCCAACCCTTAACCCCATCCTCTTTTAGGGTTTTTCGGACACCTTCGACCTGAGGGCCGATCTCTGTGTCCCCTGAGTTCAACCGAGAGGGTGAAGACTGGCTCTGGGTTTTCGCCGGAGAAGTGAAGTGATGCACGGATTCGGCTGGAGTCGCCTCAACCGTTTGGGACTCAAATTTTCGATCCTCGGTCTTTACAGCAATGGCTGTTGTCCCATAGCATTTAACTTGCATTCCTCCTTCTAAGGCCCGTTCTCTCAGAGAATGCGCCTGCATCTCTTCCTTATTCTGGTTTTCGTGTCGTCGCTCACGCTCCAGGGCGATCGCCGAGGTATAAAGCACGCTGGGCTGCATCACCGACGGCTGTAGTTCGATTGCTTCTTGATTTCTCACCTGCTCGTCGCTGAAATTCAAACATTGCCTGAGCCGTTCAAATTCATAGTACTCAGGGTTGAATAATTGCATTTGGATTGGCCCCTCGCCTGGGGGCTGCCAAGTCAAGGCATGGAAACTATGGAGCGCTGCCCGAATCTGTTCCACTTTTATGCCTAAAACGAAGGCCGTCAGGCTAGCGGCTAGGGCATTGGCAATCATAAAGGGTGCACATCCTCCCAAGGCGATCGGGATTTTTGCTACGTTCTCAATTTGATGAACCCAATCATCCTGCAAAATCGCCAGATGCCCCTTTTCATAGACTGCTGCAACGCCTCCATTGCGAACATGCGATCGCACCACCGGATTATCGGAGTCCATTGAAAAATAGGCCACCTTCCCCGCCACCCGTCCCGCCATTGCTGCAACCTGTGCATCATCGGCATTGAGCACGGCATAGCCTTCTGGTCGCACGGTTTCGGCAATTACGCCATTCACCCTTGCGATTTGATTAAGGGTATTGATGTCCTCCAGCCCCAACTGATCCGCCACTACATTGAGCACGACCCCCACATCACAGTGCCCAAAGGCCAAGCCTGAATGCAAAATCTCATCCTGCCCTATTTCTAAAACCGCAACCCCCACCGTCGGGTCTTGCAAAATCACCTGGGCATGCTGAGACGCTGCTGTATTGCACGTTTTGAGGGGATATTTGCCAATGTAGGCCCCATCGCCAGTGGTAAAACCCACCGCATCGTAAACCTGACTGAAAATATGGGCGATGAGCGGCGTAGGCGTCGCTTTGCTGTTGGCTCCCGTCACCGCAACAATGGGAATGCGCGTGGGTGTTCCAGCCGGAAACAGCATGTCGAGAATCGGCGCTGCAACATTGCGGCCCAATCCTTGACTGGGAGACACATGCATCCGCAAACCTGGAGCTGCATTCACTTCTACAATTACGCCATTCACCTCAGAGAGCGGCTTGGTAATATCCGTCGTCAGCACATCCAGGCCCGCCACATCCAGGTCAAGAATACGAGACACCCGTTCCGCCAGCCAAACCGTATCGGGGTGGACTTCATCGGTACGATCAATTGCAATCCCGCCTGTACTCAGATTTGCCGTTGCCCGGAGATAGCAGATCTGGTCGAGGGGCAAAATGGTGTCGAGGGTATAGCCCTGACGGCTTAGCATTGCATCCGTGGCCCGATCCAGTTCAATATGAGTCAACACATTGTCGTGCCCCTGACCACGACGGGTATCTTGGTTTTCCTGTTCCACCAGCTCCCAAATCGTGGCTTGTCCATTCCCAAGCACATGGGCGGGGACGCGCTCCGCCACCGCCACCACTTTATGGTTCACCACCAAAATCCGGTGATCCCGCCCCTCATAGAAGTGTTCCACAATCACGCCCTTGGAAACATCCCTAGCGCGATCGTAGGCCCCCTCTGCCTGCATCCAAGTCTTAATATCAATGCTAATTCCCCGCCCGTGATTGCCATCTAAGGGCTTAATGACAATGGGATAGCCCCCCAGCCGATGAATTGCATCTTCTAATTCTCTAAAGGCGTAGATCACCTCACCCAAGGGGACGGGAACGCCCAGACTGCCCAAGATCTTTTTGGTGCTTTCCTTATTGCCAGCCAGTTCAACCCCCAGAACGTTGCTGTGGGAGGTCAGCGAAGCCTGAACCCGCTTTTGATATTTGCCATAGCCCAACTGAAATAGGTCGCAGCTCTCAATATGTGTCCAGGGAATTCCACGGCTTTCGGCCTCCTGAACCAGAGCGTCGGTGCTTGCACCTAAGGCTGCTTCAGCCCGTAGCCCAGCCAGATCCTCCAAGTCTTTTTTTAGTTCGGATTTAGGATAGGTGCCCGTATCCACAATGCTTTGACAAAGCCGGAGTGCTGCTCTTGCCGCATAGCGCCCTGCCGCCTCATTTTCATACTCAAAGACAACCTGGTAAATCCCAGGTGTTGCCGTCTTGAAGGTGCGACCAAAGCTCACCTTCATATCTGCTAAGGTTTGTAGCTCTAGCGCCACCTGCTCCAAAACATGCCCCATCAGGGTGCCTTCCTGCACTCGTCTCAAAAAGCCGCCCCGACAACTAGGAACACAAACATGCCCCTCAAGGCTGGGTAAGATGTCCTTGAGTCCATCATGGAACCCAGGAATAGCATCGGAAGGGGTATTGGCAAGCGCATCCAAATCCAGTCGCAGGAGAATGAGCTTTGTTTGACGAGTGCTCCAATAGTTTGGGCCTCGAAGCGTCTGGGTTTGAAGTATTTTCATAGCGTTAGAGATGAACTCTACTAATGCAATATATTAAACGACCTTTGTTCATTCCAATGTATCGAAGACAATCTAAAGTCGAATCCAAGGTTTATTTTAAAATAGTAAACGCTTGGAGAGTTTGAGCGTTTGAGTTTATCGTTTTGATTCTGGAGCGATCGCCCCATGCCTCCGATGCCCCAAGCCACTGTAAAACCAGGCTATCGTCCCCAAGCAGAAGACACCAGCATCGATGCCGACGTGCTAATGTTCACGCTATTGCGTCAATTAACACCAGCGCTTAAAGCCCAGCGTGTCCAGAAACTAGATTTAAATATTCGCAAACTCAGTCCAACCCGCAAAGCCGTGATTGAAGACCCCCTTACCCTTGCTAGCATGATTGCTAACCGCCTTGAATCCTTAGGCATAAACTACTATATTGGCGGCTCTCTAGTCAGCTCACTGTTAGGAGAATCCAGATATAGCGAGGATTTGGACTTAGTGATTGAGGTGGCACCCCATCAAAGTACAGATTTGATTCAAGCCCTTGAGAATGAATTTTATATCAGTGAGATAGCCGTAGAAGATGCCCTGTATGGGCGATGTACATCCTTCAATATTATTAGCTTAGCGAGTAGTGAAAAAATCGATTTATTTATTGCGAGAGCCGACCCATTTTCACGATCTAAAATGGCCCGTCGGATTCAATATCCTTTGTCTGATAGCACCTCCGTCTGGATTTGCAGTGCGGAAGACATTATTCTCCAAAAACTGCTCTGGGGAAAAGCGACTCAGTCAGAGAAGCAGTGGCGAGATGTATTGGGCGTCTTAAAAGTTCAGTACGAAATCTTGGACTACAGCTATCTGACCGATTGGGCTGATGAACTGGATCTCTTGGATTCTTTAACCCAAGCCCTCACCCAATCTGGAATTTAAGTCAACTCGCTAGCAGGCTGTCGGGGAAATCATTACACAGGCAGAGATCCCCCTTAAAAAGGGGGGATTTGAATCTAATCCCCCCTTTTTAAGGGGGGTAGAGGGGATCTCCGACAACTCTCTAGTCGTCCTTCAAACGCAGAACCGCCATAAACGCCTCTTGGGGCACATCCACCCGTCCCACAGACTTCATCCGCTTTTTCCCAGCCTTTTGCTTTTCGAGCAGCTTTTTCTTACGAGAAATATCGCCACCGTAGCACTTGGCTAACACATCCTTTCGCAACGCCGGAATGCTCTCACTCGCAATCACCTTAGACCCGATGGTGGCCTGAATCGGAATCTTAAACTGGTGACGCGGAATCAGCTCTTTGAGTTTGCTCACCAAGGCCCGACCCATAAAATAAGCCTTGTCTCGATGCACGATCGCCGCCAGAGAATCCACCGGGTCGCCATTGATCAAAATATCCATCTTCACCAGCGTGTTTTCGCGGTAGCCAATGATGTGGTACTCCATACTGGCGTAGCCGCGCGATCGCGACTTCATCTGGTCAAAGAAATCCGTCACCACTTCGGCAAGGGGCAACTCATAGGTAACGGTCGTGCGCCCTTGGGTAAGATACTTCATATCCTTAAACTCTCCCCGCCGACTTTGGGAAAGCTCCATCAAAGAACCCACATACTCTTCAGGCGTAATCATGTCTACCTTGACATAAGGCTCCTCCATTTTGTCTCGGGCCTGAGGATCCGGCAATTTGCTGGGGTTGTCAATCAGCTCCACTTCCCCCTTTAGGGTCGTAACCCGATACACCACAGAAGGCGCGGTGATGATCAGATCCAAGTTGTACTCTCGTTCCAGTCGCTCCTGCACAATTTCCATATGCAGCAGGCCCAAAAAGCCGCAGCGGAATCCAAAGCCCATTGCGCTGGAAGTTTCGGGTTCGTAGCGTAGGGCCGCATCATTAAGGCTGAGGCGCTCTAACGCCTCTCTCAATTCAGGAAACTGCGCCGCATCAATGGGGAACATCCCGCAAAATACCATGGGCTTCGCTTCAACATACCCAGGCCAAGCTTCTGCTGCGGGTCTGGCTGCGAGGGTAATGGTGTCTCCAACTCGGGCATCGGCAACGGCTTTAATAGCGGCAGCAAAGTAGCCCACTTCGCCTGCATGGAGTTCATCCACAGGCGTTTGGGTGGGGGACAGCACGCCGAGTTCATCAATCTCATACTCTTTGCCAGAGACCATTAAAAGAATGCGATCGCCCCGTTTCACGCTCCCATCCATCACCCTGAAATAGACCACCACCCCCCGATACACGTCGTAATAACTATCAAAAATCAGGGCGCGCAGAGGCTTGTCTACGGTATCCGCAGGGGGCGGGACTTTTTTGACAATCGCCTCTAAAATTTCTGGGATGCCAATCCCCTCTTTCGCTGAAGCCAAAATCGCATCACTACAATCTAAGCCAATAATCTCCTCCACTTCCCCAGCCACACGGTCAGGCTCTGACCCTGGTAGGTCAATCTTGTTGAGGACGGGGATAATTTCAAGATTGTTTTCTAGGGCAAGATACACATTGGCAAGGGTCTGGGCCTCAACCCCTTGGGATGCATCCACCACCAATAATGCGCCCTCACAGGCCGCCAGAGAACGCGACACTTCGTAGGTAAAGTCAACGTGCCCAGGCGTGTCAATCAGGTTGAGAACGTAGGTTTCACCGTCGGCAGCAGTGTAGTTCATCCGCGCCGCTTGGAGCTTAATGGTAATACCGCGCTCGCGTTCAAGCTCCATGTTGTCCAGGAACTGTTCTTTCATATCCCGCGAACTCACGGTACCCGTCGCCTGAAGCAAACGATCCGCCAGGGTAGACTTACCGTGGTCGATGTGAGCAATGATTGAAAAATTGCGAATGCGAGAAACGGGAACCTCAGTCATAAGCCTGTAATATCAACCACCACAAAGAATCGGCTTAATCTTGCCGTGCCTTCCATTCTGACAAACTTTAGGTCACAGTGACGATTTTCTTGCGGACAATCGTGTCTGGCGCAACATCAACGGGGATTACGAATCACCTTGAGAGGCACTAGTCCAACGATTCAGCGCAGCAGAAAAACCATCAAAGTTAGGCAAAACAGGCGTCGAAACACTACCCTGCTTGGCACGCAAGATATCCAATGCTTGGCGAAGGGTTTCATGCTGGCCTCTCAATCGCCGCCGTTGCCCACCCAAGGTTTGATCCAGTAGACGTTTGCGTTCTTCCTCATCAGCAAGCTGAACTTCAAGGCTCAGCTTGTCATACTCACTGGCCGCATGACGGTGATAGTCTCGGGCATTATGGAGGCGTGACTGAAGCTCACTCACCGTCTGGGACTGTAAATCCAGCTCCGCTTCTTGTTCACGAATCAATCGGGTTGCATTGAGCCAGTCTTGGCTAAGAGTTTCAATCAAATTCTGAAGATCAACCGCTGACAATTGTGCCAAGTCGGATTGATCGCCTTCATACCGAATCTCAGGGCGCAGTTCAGCCGAAGACTCCAAGGGGGCATTGGGAGGAGGACTCAGGGGGGAGTCAAGATCTCCAAGGTCAAAGGTTTGGGTAAGTCGTTGAGACTTTTTGGCGGAAGCTGTGGGGAGTGGAGGGGAGGGAGATGTATCAACAGCAGGGATTGAAACTTCCGGCAGGCTATAGCTGAAGGTTGCCTGATCTAACGGCACACCATTAACGACAAGACCTAAAACGCGATCGCCCCACTGCTCCAAAATAGGCAGCGCCGCAGAGATACTGCCATAATCCAAATGATTGGGTCGCGCCACAAGAAGAATGGAGTCTGCCATACAGCCAAGCAGGGCGGTATCTGCGGCAACGGTCAAGGCTGGGGTGTCTAAAATAACCAGATCGTAGAGATTAGAGAAATGCTCAACCAACGCTTCCATACGGGCATTGTCGAGGTAGAACGGCCCGTCGGAAACTGCATTGCCAAAGGGTAAAACGTCCAGGTTTGGAGCCACATTATGAACCACTGTCCAAAGGGAAACATTCTCAAGCAGAAGATTGCTTAAGCCTTCCATTTGGGAAATAAACCAAATCTCATCCTGGACAGGGGCATGAAGGTTCGCATCAATAATAAGAACGCGGCGCTGGGTTTGGGCGATCGCCGCCCCCAAATTTGCACATACGCTGGACGTCCCTTCCTCCGTGGTCGCACTCGTCACCAGCATCACCCGTTGACGCCGCTGCTGACTTAGAACCTTGAGGTGCCCCTGCAACAGTCGATAGGCTTCACAGGCCGGAGACCCTGGCTTATCCCGAACGGCAACTTCTGGGATATGGTAGGCCGTTCGACCGTCGTAGAGCAAAAGATTGCGACTGCGACCTGAAGTCGGAATAATTCCGAGGGTATTCAAGTCAAAGGCATGTTCGGCATCCTCAGCAGTGCGGATGACCTGCCCCATTGTCTCTAATAAAAAGGCTGTTGCCAGACCAGCCATGATGCCTAAGAACACTCCAGTCCCCATAATCATGAACTTAGATAACCCCGCTGGCTTATCGGGAGGAATTGCCGAGGCCGCAATTCTAACGTTCCCTTGGGTTTGCTTTTCCGCAATCTCGGTATCTTTTAGCTTTTGCGATAGCCCCCGATAGGTGATCTGCGCTGACTCAACTTTACGCTCCAATTCATTTTGCTGCTGCACCAACTGAGGCAGATCGGTTGACTTTTGTTTATAAGTACTCAAAGTGCTGCCCAGATCCTGAGATTGTTTCAGCAAGCCTTGACGGGTGGAGTCGAGACGAACCAGATCCGCAGACAAAGACTGCTTCAGGGCACCAATCAGTAGACTCGCATCCGGTACGGCAATATTCTTTTGTTGCGCATTCAGAATTTGGGCAGACTTTTGCTGAAGCTGACTTTTATAATTCACCAAGTTATTTTCAAGGAGCACCACTGAAGGATGATCCTCGGTAAGCCGATTGCGATCTTGGATGAGCTGAGATTCGGTTGCCTGAATATTTTTGAGGATGTCCTGAATTTCAGAAGACTGGCTGAGGGAGGCAAAGGCGATCGCCTGATCTGGACTCATCCCCAATTTCTGAGACGTCGCAGCCATCTGAGCTTCAGTATTCGCAATTTGAGATTGAATATCTCCAATCTGTCGCTGCAAGTCATTGGTTCGGCCTTCTGAGGCTTTGACCTTCTCCTTAAGCTCAATCAACTGATTGGTTTGCAAAAACTGGCGTAGGTTTGTTTCCGCACGGTGTAGCTCTGTTTCTGCCTCAGGCACCTGTTTTTGAATAAACTGTTTCGCCTTAACAATTTCTTCTTGATTCCCTTGGATGGACTTATTTAAGTACTGAGCCATCAGTTGGTTCACCGTATCGGCGGCTCGCGTCGGATTCCCATCCTTAAAAGACACCTTTAAAACATCCGTTGCATTGACAGCACTCACCGTAAGCTGTCGCTTGAAATCTGAAACCGACAAGGGTTTTCCCTTTGGATCTCGTAAATCCAGCGTTTTGATGACGTCCTGGATCAATTGAGTTGACTGAATAATTTCAGCTTGGGTGAGGGCAGGGTTCCCAAGATTCGAGAGCGCATCGAGCCGATCTACCTCTTTCCCCACCTCCGTAAACACTGAAGTTGGGCTGGCTCGCCTCAAAACCATCTTTCCTTCGGCCTCATAGGTCGCCTTCTGCAAAAAAGCCAGGGCGGCACTGAGGGCCGTCACAGCAGTAAATACCGCAAGGGCTGGCAACCAATGGGGCTTCAAGCGTTGGGAATAAAATGCCAAGAGAGGCGTAATAGATCCGCGTGCACTTATATTCATCTTGTCAAAACACAGATCAAGAAAAACTAAACGTATTCAATTAAACTTATTGAACTGTTAGCACTATAAATTCTTAAATCAAAACCTAAAGTAGAACTAACCTGAACAACCGTCCCCCCAATGCGTCCGATCTAAATACATACACTAAGGTATAAGTTAGAGGTCTGAACACCTCAATTCTCATAGTATGCCTAACACATCTTAGACTGGCAAGAGCCATACCGGAAGATCGTATGACATAACCTTAAACTACATGACCAGCCTTTCAATGTCTGCTTAGCAACCGATCAGACTTTGAAAATAGGATTCACAACGTTATGGAGCAACTTCAGGAATCCTCAAAAAAAACATCATTTTTATACAGACATGCTGTCGCCGATCACCCATTAACGCAAAATGGTTATGCCCATTAAGATATACCCTTGAACACTGACTTAATTGCCCCTGGAATGCACCCACTTAAGTAAAGGGCATCTGTATTCAAGTACATTATAATGGATAATGGCGACAATTCTGATAGAGACAGGGACTACCTTTAATAAGGCTTATGAAATAAGTTATTTTTTTGCAAAAGATCGGTTAGAATTAATTTTAAATAAACTCGACCAAAGAACTAAACTTCAAACTTATAAAGAGGATCAAAAATTTCCCAATTGATTGAAATTATTAAATTCAAACTTTGAATTATGCAAAAACCTAAATCATCTAAATCCTATTTGCAATCACTTCGTTGTCCAGCATGCAATTCACCATTAAATCATTCAAACGATGGTCTAACATGTAAAGGAGAAGAGTGCAGAAAGATATTTCCAGTCAAAGATGATATTCCAATATTAATCAATGAAACGAGAAGTGTTTTTGCAATTGATGATTTTATGTCAAAACGAAATACTACTTTTAGTCTCAAAAAGAACAAAATCAAAGATTTTGTTCTTCGTCTTATTCCAGACGTTAGCGAAAATATAAACGCAAAGCAAAATTACAAAAAGCTGACAAACTTGTTGCTCAAACAGAACTCAAGTCCGAGGGTTCTGATTATAGGGGGAAGCATTATGGGAAAAGGGATGGAAGTCTTTATGTTGAATCCTGCTATTGATTTTGTTGAATCTGATGTATCTTTTGGGGAACGGACGATGCTAATCTGCGATGCCCATGATTTACCCTTCGCGGATCAATGTTTTGATGGCGTGATTGCGCAAGCAGTGCTCGAACATGTAACAGATCCTTATCGTTGTGTGGACGAAATTTATAGAGTGCTCAAGACAAAAGGATTAGTCTATGCAGAAACGCCTTTTCTTCAACAGGTACACATGGGGCCTTATGACTTTACCCGATTTACCCATTTAGGTCATCGTCGCTTATTTAGAAAATTTGATGAAATTGAAAGTGGAGCCACTTGTGGCCCTGGAATGGCTTTGGCTTGGGCATATCAAGGGTTTTTACAAAGTTTTGCAAGATCGAATGCTTTAAAGAAACTAATATTTATTTTTGCAAGTTTTACTTCATTCTATCTCAAGTATTTTGATTATTATTTAATCGATAAACCAGGGGCACTAGATTCAGCTTCAGGCATATATTTCATGGGAAGTAAAGGAGATAATCTTCTATCTGATCAAGAATTAATTAAGCTTTACAAAGGTGCAATGCAGATTTAGCCTAAAGCACATTGACTTGATCATATTATAAAACAAGCTATTCTATGCAGGCTGAGTGTCTTAAGCTGCATACAAGATGTATGATTAATAACTAACTATACCTACAGTTGGATCCCTAAACACCCTTAGCATCTAGTCGCAAAAAAACGTAAATACCAACGCAAAGACTTGACGTTGAAAAAGAAATGTAGCTAAGCTGTGGATGAGCAAGATCATTTTCAGAGAAATTTTCAATTTTTCTGTCAGAATTGAAAGTCTATTATTCTAAACAACCCAAAGTTGGTCGAATGTGTTGCCTCTTCACTTCGAATTTAGTTTTGAAACTTAATTCAATAATATAAAGGCAAGCATTTCATTCTATTTTTTAAGGTTTTAGTTGTCAGTCTGGCTTTAAAATGGCGTTTTGGTTTTAAGATGTTAAACAAAATCAGAAGAAATTTATTAACGCCGATTAATCGCCACTTAATGGCAGTTGATGCTATTATTTTTTTAATAACACCTATATTAGCTTTGTCAATACGTCTAGATGGTTTAAATCTTGCTTATAAATATTCTGATAGATTAGCTCTGGCGACAGCCATTTTTGTAACTCTAAAGATTTCGGTGTTGGCGGCCTGCGGATTTTACCGACGGTATTGGCGCTTTGCAGGGGTTGATGAACTGGCTTATTTTGCTTTGCTGACCATGGTATTTACACTCTTTCAGAGCATCGCACTCTACTCTGTAAATTTTATTGCCGGTTTACCCATAAATTTTCTACCAAGTTCATTGCCCTTTTTGGATGGTTTATTTAGTTTTTTACTTGTGGGTGCTTTGCGCTTTAGCATTCCATTCTTTGAGCGTATTATTCAGCAACATTCTTACCGACCTCATGTGACGAGAGTACTTATTTTTGGCGCGGGAAGTGCTGGTATTTCCTTGGCACGAGAAATGCAAAAACATCCTGACATGGGGTTATGGCCTATCGGGTTTGTGGATGATGATCCTTCAAAGCTGAATTACCATATTTCGAGCCTGCGGGTACTGGGCGATCGCTATAAAATCGCCCAAATTTTAGACGACCAAAATGTTGATCGTGTCATCATCGCCATTCCATCCGCTTCTGGCCAGGTGATTCGCGAAATTCTAACGATTTGCCGTCAGCTAGAGGTTAAAGCAAGCACCTTACCTGGTATTCATGAAATTTTGGATGGTCGCATTCGCACCGAGAGTGTCCGAGACATCCGAATTGAAGATTTGCTTCGACGAGAGCCGATTCAAACTGAATTGGTGCTTGTTTCTGCTTTTCTGAGAGGTAAAACCGTCTTAGTGACGGGTGCCGGTGGCTCCATTGGCAGTGAGCTATGTCGTCAAATTTATAAGCTTCAGCCAGCGGTCATTGTTCTGTTAGGCCATGGCGAAAATTCTGTTTTTAATATTCAGCAAGAATTGGAGCAAATTGCGCTGAGTGAAGCTTCTGAAGGGCGATCTCCCTATCTACGCTCCCAACTTGTCACCTGCATTGCCGATCTTCGGAGCTTGGTTCGATTAGATGCGGCCTTTGCGCAATTTAAGCCTGATGTTGTGTTCCATGCCGCTGCCCATAAACACGTCCCCCTGATGGAAGCCAACCCATCGGAAGCCGTGACCAACAATGTTCAGGGGACTAAAAATCTAACGGAAATTGCACTTCGTCACGGCGTTCAGCACTTCGTGATGATTTCTACCGACAAAGCAGTCCATCCCACCAGCGTGATGGGAGCGACTAAGCGTGTTGCTGAAATGGTGGTTTTAAATGCGGCAAAACAGAGTGGTCTTGCCTTTGTGGTGGTGCGCTTTGGGAATGTATTGGGGAGTCGCGGTAGTGTCATTCCTACTTTTACGCGTCAGATTGCGGCAGGCGGGCCAGTAACCGTCACACACCCGAACATGTGCCGCTATTTTATGACCATTCCCGAGGCGGTGCAGTTGGTTCTCCAGGCTTCCATCATGAGTCATCGGGGCCAGATTCTGATGTTAAATATGGGTCAACCGGTCAAAATCGTTGACCTTGCCGCTGACCTTATTCGTCTCTCCGGTTATGAGGTGGGCAAAGACATTGAGATTGTATTTACAGGGACCCGCCCTGGCGAAAAATTGTTTGAAGAACTTCTCATTCCTGGAGAAAACTATGAGTCCACTGCCCATGAGAAGTTGCTAGTCGTCAAAAATGCGAGCGAACAGCTTCCCGAAATGCTGATTGAAACGGTAGATATGCTCTGCACATCAGCCGCTTATAACAACGACACTCTGACGCTGTTCTTGTTAGAGCAGCTTGTTTTAGGATATCGCCCCACCTATGCGTCGATGGACGTTGAGTCAGCGCTACATTCAAATGGAAAAGAAGTTTCGAACGTCGTTCCCTTACATAGCTATCGTGATGCAGAGTCTTTATTTTTTCCGGTAGGGCCAAGAGTTGGCGACATTGCATTAAATTATGGCGATCTACAGCAGGCTGTTTTGCGCCAAGAACTCAAAATTTTCTATCAGCCCATCATGCTGTTAGAAAAAGATCACATGATAACGGGATTTGAGGCACTATTGCGTTGGTATCATCCCCAACGTGGCTTGATGCCTTCTGCAGCATTTATTGCATTGGCTGAAGCAACGGGCATTATCCATGAAATTGGCTGGTGGGGTTTACAGGAAGTTTGTAGTCAACTTAAAGCCTGGAATCATTCTTTGCTGCCAACTGCCCAACCCATTACGGTAAGTCTTAACTTATCCCAAAAGCAGTTAAGACAGCCAGATTTGATTGAACGAATGTATGAAATTATTCAGCAAACAGCCGTCGATGTGTCCCAACTGAGACTAGAGATTCCAGAACAATTTATTAGCCATCATCCAGATGTTGCAATTCCTACATTGCTTCAGCTTAAAGGGATGGGACTACATTTACAGATAGATAATTTTGGACATTCCTCCCTTAAAAATTTAGCGCTACTATCTGAATGGATTCATATTTTTGACAGCCTTAAGATTGATCATTCTAGAGTTAAACAATTGGGGACAGATCGGGGAAATCTTGATTTTTTCCGAACGGCACTAGAGCTATCATCTAAATTTGGAATTGAAATTATTGCAATGGGAATTGAGAATCCAAAACAAGTGATGCAGTTAAAAAAACTTCGATGCAAGTATGGTCAAGGGTACTTCTTTCTTAAACCAATTTCGGGAAAAGAGGCAAAAACGTTAATGAGCGCTCGAAGTAAATCCCTTAAAACTCAATCTGGAGAGTAAAACATGGATTATCTAATCTGAGACAGTTGCCCCATATTAAATATTTTTCTTGAAATTATTTTTGTATTTCGTTGGTGCCAAAGATAAGAGGATATTCTTGAAAGCAAACTTATTAATTCAATCCTTAAGTCTTCGACGAAATTTTTACTGGACTTTGGTCGGAACAGTATTTTATTCAGCATGTCAAGGCGGCATACTCATTATACTAGCGAGGCTAGGAACACCAGAAATGGTGGGTAAATTTACCTTTGCCTTTGCTGTGACTGCACCTCTGTTCATGTTTATGAATCTCCAGTTACGCGCAGTTCAGGCAACTGATGCTCAGAGACAGTTTAAATTTAATGATTATTTGGGACTGCGCTTGGCTTCATCATGCGTAGCTGTCATAAGTGTGATTATTATCACTTTAATACTTCGCTATGAACCCTCCACAACTCTCGTCGTTTTAATTATAGGTATGGCGAAGGCGATCGAATCCATTAGCGATGTCTGCTATGGCTTTATGCAGCAACAAGAAAGGATGGATTTTATTTCAATTTCTTTGATCGGAAAAGGAACTTTAGCTTTGCTATTCTTAGCAATTTGCATAAAAGTTTCTGGGAGTATTATTTTAGGGGCACTGGGTTTGTCAGTTGCGTGGGCAATCATGCTTATAGCTTATGATTTACGGATAATAAATCAATTACTCAAGACTTTTTCTGGCGAGGAGGCTAAAATTCAGAATCTCTTTCCTACCTGGAATTTTCAAATTCAGCGCAAATTAATTTCTCTAACATTACCTCTTGGTTTTGTCATGCTTCTGGGTTCGCTAAATACAAATATTCCTCGATACTTTATTGAGCATTTTCGAAGTCAACATGAACTAGGTATTTTTGCGGCGATCGCATATCTAACATCAATTGGATCGGTCATTCAAGGGGCCTTGGCTCAAGCAGCATCACCTCAGTTAGCAAAATTTTACGCTAATGGGAATCGAAAAGCATTGATGAGGCTATTGCTAAAATTAATTGGATTATCCTCTGGCGTAGGATTAATCGCTATCATATTATCTGCAAAAGTAGGAAAGGAAATATTAGAATTGATTTACAAGGCCGAGTATGCTAAATATACCGATCTCTTAGTTTTACTAATGATTGCAGCATCGCTAAATTATATTTCATCTTTTTTAGGAACAGCCATAACTTCAGTTAGATATTTTCGTAGTCAAGTTCCTTTAACCTCTACCACATTATTAATTATAGGAATAGGTTGTTTTTATCTTATTCCTATGTGGGGCTTGGCAGGTGTTCCTGCAACCATGATTATTGCAGAAATTGTTCAAATTTCTCTGTTCACAGGAGTTTTAGCCTATGCCCTTAGACATTAACTAGTATTTCAAGAAACTATTACATTTATTGTTTGTCATCAAGGGATTCATTTATGCAAAACGATGAAAAAGTCAGTATGGGGCACAAGATGTCTTATCTTGTCTTTACAATTATTTTGCATCTCTTCGGAATCATTTTTCTTGTTCTATTGAAATCAACAACCTATTTTCAGCCTGAATCCTTAATCTATCCTTGCTGCTGCATTCTATTAGCTTTAACGATTTGGATGTTTTCTTCTTGGTCATTTCTGACCAATAAACTTTTTCATCCTTATACTATTTTTTTGTTGTCTGCCATTCTCTTTAATGCTGGTCAGGCATTACTAGAAGTTTTTCATCTCAATAAATATGGTTTGCTTAAAGGAAGTTTTTCTGCTGAGACGATCTCTAATACACTTTTTTTTGTTATTTTTGGACTAAGTACTTTTTATTTAGGAGGTTTACTGAGTCTTGCCACTTTTAATGTGAAATCTCTTCTGACAAATAAAAATAAGATTATCTTCTCGCGTGTTAAATCAAAAAGAGAAAAGATTAAAAAGGAAAATCAATACATCAGTCGAGGAAACGTCAATCTTCTTAAATCTAAAATCATAAATCAATCCATCGATCCCAGTAAAGGAAGCATCCTTGTTGGATGGGGATTATTATCGATATCATTTTTCCCCACAGTTTACCAATCTTTTCAATCGATTAGTATCGTACTTAGGTCTGGCTACCAGGGGCTTTATCAAGGTGAGCAAAGTACAAGTTTCTCCGCTGCACCTGCTATTTTGGCGACATTTGTTATTCCAGCAACTATGTTTTTACTTACAGGAAGTAGAAGAGAAGACAATGTTTCAAGAAAATGGCCGAGACTTATCTCAGTCAGTCTAATGACTTTATATATTATGAGTCGTTTTCTCTTAGGAGAACGTCGAAATGTAAGCACATTACTCCTCGCTTTTTCATGGTTGTGGCACACTTGGATCAAAAAAATTCCTACCGCTGTAATTATTGGAGCTGGAATAGTTTTAGCTTTTATTTTTCCGATTGTTGCTGCCATGCGAAATATTACTGGAAATGAGCGCTTCTCTATTGAAACAATCTTGACCCAATTTACAGGAGATAATAATTTAATCCTCTCAACTATTGCAGAGATGGGAGGTTCAATGATGACTGTTGCTTATACAATTGATTTAGTGCCCAGTACGCGACCTTTCCAAATGGGTGCGGACTACTGGTACGCCTTTTTGACACTTGTACCAAATCTATTTTGGTCTATTCATCCTACAATTGCTAGGGGGCTATCAAGTACCTGGTTAGTCTGGGCTGTTGACCCTTCTTTTGCAATGATAGGTGGTGGATTGGGGTTTTCTTTTATCGCTGAAGCTTATGTTAACTTTGGATGGGTAGGTGGCCCTATTGCTTTAGGTCTGATTGGATTTTTATTCTGTTCTTTCACGCTTTGGTGTGTCAATTCTGAATCTCCCAATAGAATTGCTTTGATTGCTTCATTTACGGCATTTTTTCCATTCTATGCACGAGCCGAACTAGCATTATTTGTCCGAGTTCTAGTTTGGTATTGTATTATTCCTTATGTGGTTGCTGTTTATCTATCGTGTGATCGACAAAAATCAAAGCGAATCCAAGGCAAAATTTCTTAAATTCGAACGAACAAATTTTAAAAAACTTCTTTATAAATTTATGAAATGCATTGTTGTTCAAGATAATAGATTTGTTCTAAATCAGGGTCGTCCAGCTTCATTCAATACATTTTATGAACGCTTTGGAAAACGATATCTAGATATTTTTGAATCAGTCCTTATTGTAGGTAGACTCTTCTCTATTGAAGACCCAACTGCTAAGCTTGTTGAGGGACCAGGTGTATCATTCTTTCCAATGCCTGCATTTATTGGACCCACTCAATATCTACAAAAACGGCAACAGATTAAAGCTCTAATTCGCTCAGTCTATTCTCCAGATTCAGCTATTATTATCCATCCCAGTACTGCTGGAAGAGCTTTGCAAAATGAACTAAAAAAGACCGGACATCCCTATGCAATCGAAGTAGGAGCAGATCCCTACGATATTCTAGCTCCTGGATCTATCAAACATCCGTTACGTCCATTTCTGCGCAGATATTTACCTTATAGGTTAAAATATGAGTGTCAAAAAGCTTGTGCAGCACTATATGTGACCCAGAAAGCTTTACAACGGAATTATCCCTGTCCCAATTACTCGGTAGGAGTATCTGATGTAGAACTTTCTACTAATGATTTAGCAAGAAAATCTCGAGTTTTTGACCCTAAACAAACACAGTTTACCCTTATTATGGTGGGGGCTTTAGAGCAGTTATATAAAGCGCCACATATTTTAATTGATGCAATCGCAATTTGTATAAAACAGAATTTAGACCTTAGCCTGACTATTATTGGAGATGGAAAACATCGTTCAGAACTAGAGGCACAAGCTGCATCTCTAGGTATTTCCAAACGGGTACGGTTCCTAGGGAAACTACCAGCGGGAGATGCTGTTTTTGATCAATTCGATCAAGCTGATATTTTTGTGATGCCATCTTTTCAAGAAGGACTACCCCGAGCCATGGTTGAGGCGATGGCTCGAGCACTTCCCTGTATTGGTTCAACGGTTGGCGGAATACCAGAACTGTTAGACGAACAGGATATGGTGCTACCTGGAGATGCGATCGGATTAGCACAGAAAATCAAAGCGGTCGTCACCAATCCTGCACGAATGACCACCATGTCTGCCCGAAGTCTAAAAACTGCCCACAACTACACAGAAGAAGTTCTGCGCCACCAAAGAGCTGAATTTTATCAATATGTGAAAGACCAAACTGAAGATTGGCAAATAAAAAGAAACGTTGCTTAAATCACTTAACATATGATGACTTTATTTCAAGAAAAAATCATAGTGATACTCTACCTATCTTTTGGTAAAAATTCAACCGTGCGAGCCTCAAAATCCTTAGTTTATACTCTTTTTCTTTAAGTCTATGAAAGAGGATTTTGAGTATCTTAACGTTGCCGAACGTCCAGTACGAATTTTACATGTAGTAGGCTGCATGAATCGGGGGGGATTAGAAACTTGGCTTATGCAAGTTTTAAGGATCATTAATCGCCAGAGATTTCAAATTGATATTTTGACTCTAAATCAAGCGCCAGGCGTATATGATTCAGAAGTATTATCTTTAGGGAGTCAAATTTTATATTGTCCCTATCAGTCCAATCCTTTAGCTTACATCGCAGCATTTAAGGGGATGTTCAAAAAAAATGGACCCTATGATGCTATTCACAGTCATGTCCATTTTTTTAGCGGATTTATATTAAGATTGGCGAAAGAATCTCACATCCCCTGTCGTATTGCCCATAGCCACATTGATTTGGAGGTTGTAGAACGTCAATCAAGCTGGCTGCGCAAAAAGTACTTTAGCCTAATGAGGTATTGGATTCAACGCTTTAGTACCCATGGCCTAGCGACGAGTTCAAGCGCTGCTTTGAATTTATTTGGCCCTTCATGGCCTAAGGATATGCGAGTTCAGCTACTCCTAAGCGGAGTAGATCTCAAACCCTTTGAACAAATTGAGGATTCAAGTAGCGTGCGGGAACTTTGGGGGATTCCTCCTGAAGCGTTCGTTATCGGCCATATTGGTCGTTTTGAATCTCAGAAAAATCATCGTTTCTTAATAGAAGTCATAGTAGAATTAATCCGTCAACAACCCCATATAGTTTTAATGCTAGTGGGAGAAGGACCACTCCGCTCAGATGTGGAGCAGTATGTTGAAACACTCAACTTAACTCAACATGTTATTTTTACAGGATCGCGACCTGATGTTCCAGAAATTTTACTCGGTGCTTTTGATGCATTTATCTTCCCTTCTAATTTTGAAGGCTTAGGCATGGCACTTGTTGAAGCACAAGTAGCAGGACTACCCTGCATTATTTCCGATGTTGTTCCAAAAGAAGCTGATGTATTTCCAGATTTAGTAATGCGACTCTCGCTAGAACAATCTTCCGTCCACTGGTCAAGCATGATATTAAAGCATGTTCAAACAATATCTAAACAGCCCCTTCAAACTACTCTGCCAGTAGTTAAAAATAGTTCTTTAAACATAAGAAATTCTATTTCAATCTTAACCGATATTTACACTGATGCCAAAAAGTAATATTTCAAAAATTATATTCATAAGAGTTTACACAACTCCATGTTCTAGATGAAACCAAAAAAGAGAGTTCATAAAAATTAATTTAATTCTATTATTCAATAGAATATTAACTACCTAATTGTAGCTGTCAATGGAACACCAACTTTCGATTTGATCTTAATTTGACTATATTTTTAAGTTGCGCCTACCATCTTGAGCGATGATAGAAAAATTCTGATTTATTGAGACGACCATGACCAGCATTCAAGAACAGCTCGCCCAAGATTTAGCCGATGTGAGCTGGAAGGATATTATTCCTCATTGTCAGCGGGATGCGGTGATAGTGGTCTATGAGGGGCTAGATATGATTGAGGTGGGCGTGGCGATCGCCCAAGATAACATCGCTCAAGTGCAGGTCTGGGTAGCAGAACAGCTTTTGCAAAAGCCTTCAGCAGAGCAGCTTAGCCTCTGGAATCAGTCCCCCGAGCAATTATTTAGCGTTCTGATCGTAGCCCCCTATGTCCTGATGACCATTCCGCGATCATAAATCAGCAGGTGAGAGGATTGACGAGCACCGGACAACTGAATCTGTTTGAACAAATTAATGCGGCTCCTTCAGCGCTAGCACCGGAAACGCCTGCCTTAGACGATTGCCCTAGGGGTCGTTTTGCGGTCGGCGATTGCATCCAAATCGCCAAGGCAGGCGCACCCTTTGAGCATCTGAACGGCCAGAAGGGGATTGTTGTTGGCCTCATGGCGGATGCGGTTTCTGTCCAAGTCGAAGGCATTGCCGTCGCACTCATATTTCGGCGCGAGGCGCTTGAAAAGTGGACGCCCATCCACAACTACACTAGCACCAGTGCAGAAACTGAGTCAGTGGTATTGTTTCGGGTTGGCGATCGCGTTGAGGGTCACGTCGCGTTCTTGGGCCAGGTCGGTATTGTGAAAAAGGTTGGGACGCATTGCGCAATGTCGGTGGCTTGGGTTGACTATGGGAATGAGAAACCCTTATATCCCTGTGCCCTGGAGCATCTTACCCATTCAGAGTCATGACTCTGAATCATGAAGTGATGACAGGGGACGATCATTTTTCCACCCGCTTAAGCCTAGGTCAACGATAGCCACGCAGGGATATAGCTCTCTGACTGTTCCATAATTTGACAAAGTTCATCGTGATTCATCGCCTGCATCGCCATCGCCAGACCCATATGAACCATATTGAGTCGTTGTTGTGCTTCTGGGCTAAGATCAACAGCAGCATCTCTCGTACATTCCAGAAGACTGGCCGTCATATTGAGGTTATCAGAGGCAACAGCTAACGCTTCAGCAAGTAAACTGTTCAACATCGTTCGCACCTGTTTTTGTTCGATTACGCTTACCTATTTATCATCCAACGGAAGTCACAAAATAAATACGGGACGAATACGGAACTTTGTCAGCGCTCTATTATCTGTATCTAAGGGTTTACGCGGATACTACCCTTCCTTAAAACATACAGGCAAAGCATTTGTCATTCAATTAGCCGTTAGGCATCCATAATTTTGTGCCATTGAACTAAATCACGTCAGATACCGTCTAAGAAGAGGGAATCATGTCGAAAAGGAAATCAGACATGCCAGCTATGAAGCATATCCGCATCACTCCAGAAAAAGGCATCGAAATTATTGAAGCTCAGGCATTGCCTGCACTGAAGCCCATGCAGCAGTCAGACAAGTGCGCGTATCGACGATTTAGCGATCACCGGATTGCGATCGTCCAGCTCCAGAAAACGGTCACAAGGCCGCTGGTGGCCGTTAGTCCTAAAGGTGAGCCACTTCATGGGGAAGTCTTCATTCTGGGGTTACGCCATACCGTAGACTGGCTTGAGTTTGCCGGACTGACTGACGATCAGGTCAATATTGTCAAAACGGAGTTGAAGTTGACTTTAGGGACAAACACCGGAGCTGAGTGCGTTTGATTAAGGCTCTTGCTGAAGCCTGACGCATAGGCCCAAGCGAAACAGTTCATCGCCTTCAATGAGCCAAATTCGAAGGGGGTTAAGGCGCTTCTACAAGGGATGAGTGCGTTAGGGGTGTTGGTGGGGGTGTTTGCAAACGCCTATTACCGAGGCAACGGCGAGTTTGATGCCCGTGCATTGACCTTCACGACGCTCGTCATTTCTAACCTGAGTATGATTCTGGTGAATCGGTCTTGGTCGCGCACTGCGCTGGAAACGATGCAGACTTTAAACTGTGCGTTGTGGTGGGTCATCGGGGGTGGAATTCCATTTCTAGGGCTGGTTCTCTATGTTCCGCTGCTGCGGCATTTATTCAGTTTTTCTTTTTTGCACGTTGAAGATCTGGCGATTAGTTTCGGGTCTGGGATCTTTAGTATCTTTTGGTTTGAGGGACTTAAGCTCAGGAGCCGCCGCAAAGTATTGATAGATTCAGGTGGCAATCAAGGAACTTGGACATAAAAATTTACCCATTTTGTCACAAAAAATTAAATTTATTGATTCCATTCTTCGTTAATTCATGCTGTGCATCTAATTTCTCCACATAACTCCATTTTCCTCACAAGTTCCTCAACTTTTGTTTGTAGGTTAGATGTATAGAGATACTCGGTCTGTAAAGACAGTTCAGCAGGCAGATCGGGTTCTAAATTGCGAACGCTGGGGGAGTTGTGATGAATATGCTCAACAAACTAGATCTGTCTGAAACATTAATAGACCAGTATGTCGATGATCGAAGTTGGCAAGAGGATTTGCGACAAACGATTGAAGGCGAAAAGACTGAAAGCGATCATCTCTTGCAGATAATAGAGCAAGAAGCACATAAATTCATTAATACCCACAAGTTACAATCTCTTCTGCAATGGGCTACTCAGGTTACGAACAACTCTCAAGAACCGTTCAAACCCGCCGCGAAAAGAGCCGAAGCATTGGCGATCGCCCTTGACCGCGCTATTGATTTAGCCCATGCTCACGCCCGTGATGCAGATCGGTTTGTGGCCCGTGAGCGTGCCGATAATTTAATCCGCGCCCATACCTATGCCTGCGAAATTGTCCGCCAACTAGAGCATATCGATAGTGTTGAGGAGACGGATAAACGGCAGTCTGCCGAATTGAGTCCAGCTTTTACAGATTGCGTGGTTGAAACTTGGTTTAACGGGCTGTTTGACCCAAAACTGGTGGATTTGTCGAAGGAAGAAACGCGATCAATCAAGAATTACCTTGGAGCCAATGAGGTCGTTATCCAGTATAACGAAACAGCGGTAGGTGTTTCGGAAAGCTGGAATGCGATCGAGCAGCAAATGTTGCTGGTTTGAGTTTGGATCGGCAGATAATTTTTTGAAAATTAGATTTGAAGTTGTTTGATAAGGAGATATTTCAGAATTTATTTTCTTATCCAGCGCAACGTCCTAACTCAAAAGTGACGTAACAACAGTGTTAGGTTTATTATTGCTCCACAATGTAGAAAATTCACATTTTTTAATTAAACAGAGGCTAGTCAAATGACACGTACAAACAAACGCTATGGCTGGGTTCCTGATTTGCCCGATCACCGAGATCTACTTTACTCTGCAACCGTTACAGCCCTCAGAGCCTTGCCATCTAAGGTCGATCTCCGTCCAAATTGTCCGCATATTTACGATCAAAAAGATCTAGGTAGTTGTACCGCCAATGCGATTGGTGGTGCCCTTGAATTTGATCAGATGAAGCAGCAATTGACAGATATTTTTACTCCTTCCCGCCTCTTTATCTACTACAACGAAAGAGTCATGGAAGGAACTGTAAATGAAGATAGCGGTGCAATGATCCGTGATGGCATTAAAAGCGTAGGCAAGCAAGGTGCCTGTCCCGAAGAGCCAACCAATCAACATCCAGGTTCTGATGGAATCTGGCCATACGATCCTGACTATCAGGTCAAATTTCGTGAAAAACCTCCTCAAAAATGTTATGAAATTGCAGCTAAACACCAAGCCATTCTTTATTCGAGACTAGTTCGTAACCTCAATCAGATGAAGGGATGTTTGGCATCTGGTTATCCCTTCGTCCTTGGTTTCAGTGTTTACGAAAGTTTTGAAAGTCAAGAGGTCGCCACCACGGGTATCGCTCCCTTGCCTTCACCTAGTGAACAATTACTAGGGGGACATGCTGTGCTAGCGGTCGGTTATGATGACGAGCAACGACGGTTCATCGTTCGCAATTCCTGGGGTGAAGGTTGGGGAATGAAAGGTTACTTTACCATGCCCTATGCCTACCTATTGGACGATAACCTAGCTGACGATTTCTGGACAATTCGTCGAGTTGAAGATGAACCTTAGGCTATCTCAAAACACGATCTTGAAGAGTAGCAGGATCTGATCAACCGCCGCTGTTTTATGGGGAGCAGGGATTAAAAATTTATCTGACCTGCTGCCCAATCCTAATTTCTAACTCGGAACTTCTATGTTTCCACAAAAAACTACTTCCAAGAACTTGAGAAATTCAACAATTACCACAGGCTGCATAGCTTTAATACTGGTAATATTCGTAATTTTTCTCGTAGCTAATCCGGCCAATGCTTGTAATGGGGACAATTCATTAGGGAAAGATTTAGGTATGTCTGAAATCGTTATTTTAGACAGCGATCAGGGAAAAACCATTGAAGCTCATAGAGGCGATTCAATTACAATTCGCCTCACAGAAAATCCTACTGCTGGTTATCATTGGGAAATTAGTGGAACTAATAATCATCTTGTTGAGTTCCAAAGTTCGGACTACTTAAAACCATCAAAAGCTGTTATTGGTAGCGGAGGTACACGAATATTTCGTTTTAAAGTGCTGTCTAATGGAACAGATAAGATTCAGATCAGATTACGCCGTTCATGGGAATCTGAGGATAGAGCTGTTAAAATTTTTGCAGTCAATATTTTGATTCAGTGACCAATCAAAGAAAAAGCGAACACGATGATCGACAAAGCCTCTTAAGGCCATCGCAAATCAGGAAAGGCGATCATTATTTAGCAAGATGATTTTACTAACTAATTATTCAAGAAAGAGTTCAAAGAAGCAGAGGAAAAACCAATGCCTAGAACCGTAACGCCCGACATGCTCGACTCGAAAACGCCCGATGACGTGATCGTTCGAGCAGAACCGCGCCAGCCCGAAACCGACCCAACCCTCCATATCCCCGTCGCCATTACCCCCCAAGGCACCCCTCGCCATCGCCTCGTTGCTCTCGGTGACTCCCTCACCCAGGGTTTTCAAAGCGGCGCAATCTTCAACACCCGTCACTCTTACCCCATGCTCATCGCCCAAGCACTCGGCTGGGCCAACCAACTGCGCCACCCCACCTACGACAGCCCCGGCGATGGCCTCCCCCTCAACCTAGAAACCATCGCTCGCCAACTCGAACAAAAATTCGGCACCCAGATAGATTGGTGGGAACTTCCCCCTGCTCTGTTGCACCTGCGCGATCGCCTGGACCAAACCGAAGACTACTGGGAGCGCAAAGACGGAACCCTCTTGCCCCCGCAAACTGGCATCAACCATAACCTCGCCGTCTACGGCTGGGATCTCCGTAACACCCTCTCTCGCACCGCCGATCTCTGCAAACATGAAATTGATATCCATCCTCCCAAAGATGACTTTCTTCAGGAGATCGTCGAAAACGCCAATGATCGCGCTGCCCTACGAGTGCTAAACTCCGCCCGTAGTCCCAACGGTACCGCCCTCACCCCCCTCCAAGCCGCCACCGCTCTCGGCAACGAAGGTACCCTTGAAACAGGCACAGGTGACGGCATTGAAACCCTAATCATCCTCATTGGAGCCAACAACGCCCTTGGTAGCATCCTCACCTTCAAAGTGAACTGGTCAGGCGATCAGTATCAAGATATGAAGGAAAACGATCGCTACACCGTCTGGCGACCCATCCACTTCAAAGCCGAACTAGAACTCATCGCTCAGCAAGTCAACACGATCAAAGCCCGACACGTCATCTGGGGCACCGTCCCCCACGTCACCATTGCACCCTTTGCCCGTGGCGTAGGCGGCAAACTCGCCCCAGGCTCACGCTACTATCCCTACTACACCCTGCCCTGGATCGACGATAAAACCTTTGATGTCAAAAAACATCCCCACATTACTGGACAAGAAGCCCGCGCCATCGATAGTGCCATCGACCAATACAACGATACAATTGCGGAGGTGGTTCGAGCCGGACGCCAACAAGGCAAAGACTGGCACCTCTTTGAAGCCGCTGGCCTACTCGATCGCCTCGCCTCCCGCCGCTACATCGAAGACCCCACCGCTCAACCCAGTTGGTGGACACCCTACCCGCTTCCACCCGCATTGCAAGCCCTTTCACCTGTTCCCACCTCCCAGTTTTTCCAATCTGGCGCACAAGGACGTACCCAAGGTGGCTTATTTTCCTTAGATGGCATTCACCCCACCACTATCGGGTATGGCATCATGGCGCAGGAGCTGATTAACATCATGCAAAAAGCAGGCGTGAAATTTTACGATAGCAACGGCTCACCCTATTCAGGAGCCATTGATTTCAATCGTCTCATTCAAATTGATACCCTCATTTCAAAACCGCCCCGTAACATTTCCAGTATTTTGAACTTAGTGGGTTGGTTTGATCGCAATCTCAACCTCATGAGCGGATTGCTCAACTCCAACTTCTAAAGTCAGTACATTCTGCAAGGGCGCACACATAGGTGGGCACTGGTTCCGCCAGATGAGCCAGAAAAACCTTTTCTGGCTATACTTTAGAGCGATCAGGGGTTCCACCAATCTAAATTTAGCTACGTTATGGATCTATACTCACATCCTTGCCCTTGCTGCGGCAGCAACGAGATTCATTCGCACACACATCCGTTATAAAACACAGGGTTATGGTGAACGAAAAATCTACCATTGCCTGGAATGAGATATCTATTTCAGTGAAACCTTTGCGACCCCAATCGCAGGACTAACGACCCCGTTGAGTCGAATTATCACAATCCTCAAAGCCAGAAGTGACGGGATGAGTCTAAATGCCACTGCTCAGAGTCCGGCTGAAGAACAAAGGCTCCAAAAAGCGACCTGGGCGTCAACGCCAAAAGTACCAAGCTTCTGTGCCTGAACATCCTCAAACAGTACATGAGGTAACACAGCAGGAGATCCATGCCAATCATGTTGAAGCGTTTAATGCCTCTATGAGGCGACGTAATGCAACCTTTCGGCGTAAAACTAACACCCATGCCAAATCAACAGCAAACCTGCAAAGGACACTGGATATGTTTTGCAGGTTCACAACTTTGTTCGAGTTCATTTTTCAAGATTTCGCCCCAAGGTCACGGGAGATGTACCCCTTCTAGATTCAAAACCTGAACCCATCAGGACTTTGCGTGCAAACAAGCCTGAATTAAATCTCCTGGCCCGCCCCCCACTTGATAAATCGGATAGCCTAAGGCGTCTGCAACCTGTTCAATCGTCATATCATCCAAAAACTGAGTTGTCCCATGTTTCAACATCAGAGTTGGCACCAGCAGACCATCCCCTAAATCTTTGCCCTGCAACGAGTGGATAATGTCATACCCCGTCAGCAAACCCGTCACCGTCATGGTTTGCCCCCAATACTCACTGTGGAGCGCCGCCATCTCCACAATCAACCCTTCGACCTGATTAAGCCTCTCTAAAATTGGCCCAAACGCCTGCTCCACCGTATTGCCCACCACCCAAGTTAAGCGGCGGGGTGGCGTAACTTGCTTGGGGAGAGACTTCGCCGCCCCATCAAACTGCGTCAAAAATAACCGAATGGAACCCACCCCATTATCAATTTGAGGGTAAGACTCGTAGTGAGAGACAGAAGGTAAGTCCCGACGGGCAATCAAAAACCATTCGTCTGCTAACCAAACAAAGGTTGATCCAAACTTTTTCTGGAACTGAGCCTGAAATGCTTGTACCTGATCGATCACTTCATTGGCTTTTTCCGTTGTTACCGGAATCACTTCATTCAGGTCAGGTCGAAAGCGCGTCAACCCCACAGGGACGATCGCCACAGAAGCCACCGCAGGTATATTGCCCTGATGAAACTGGGCCAGATCTTGAATGGTTTGGGCCAAGTGCTCGCCATCATTAATGCCAGGGCACAGCACCACCTGGGCGTGGATCTGAAGGTCACGGGATTGGAACCACCGGAGCTGATCTAAAATTTTCCCCGCCCTCTCATTTTTGAGCAGACGGCTGCGGATGTCTGACTCTGTGGCGTGGACTGAGACGAAGAGCGGAGAAAGGCGCATTTGTTCGATGCGTTTCCACTCGCGATCGCTCAAATTGGTCAGGGTCAAATAGCTGCCGTACAAAAAACTTAGGCGATAGTCATCGTCTTTGAGGTACAGGCTTTCTCGCTTACCAGGGGGCTGCTGATCGATAAAGCAAAAGGGGCAGCGGTTGTTGCACTGAATCAACCCGTCAAAAAAGGCGCTGTCAAATCCTAAGCCCAAGTCTTCGTCGTATTCTTTTTCAACTTCGACTTCGTGGGCGTTGCCTTGGGTATCCAATACCTCCAGCTCTAGATATTCATCCGCACACAGAAATTGATAGTCAATTAAATCCCGCAGGGGTTGACCATTGATGGAGATGAGGCGATCGCCCACCTCAAAGCCTAGTTCAGCGGCGATCGAATCAGGAATAATTTGACTAATACGGGCCGGACGAATCGCAGAATCACTCATGGAACGGGAATACAACCCAAACTGTTCTATTCCTATCTTGCCAGAAATTTGATCAGGAAGGTTGGTCAAACCCTCAACTGACCCTAGTCCATCCAGCCTACATCGACTGACTTCGGCTTACTGGGTTGGCCACTAGGGGCAATACTGTGCTGAACCGAATGGGACGGTAAAGGTCGCAATGCGAGAGGTGTTTTGCGCTGGAGCTGAGCTTGAGGTTGTGCCTTAGGAGCTTTAGGCGCTCTTAAAGCATCCAAAGATTCGCTCAGTTGAGTGTTGGCTTCAGAAAGCTGCAAAATAACTGCCTTGGCTTCGGCTAGCTCAGTTTTCAATTTTGCCTCTTGTGCGCCTTGGGCTTCCAGCGTTGCCACTTCTTTTTGGTGGCGCTTCACTTCAGCTTGTAGGGACTTAATCTGGGCCTGAAGTTCTTTCTCGTGGTCTGCGCCTTGGGCTAAGGCAGCCTTTAACTCAGTAATCTGAGCGGTAAGCAGTTCCTTCGCAGCGTCACTTTCCTTTGAAGGCTCAGGACTTGGAGCCGCTTTACGGTTTTTGGTTGCAGTTGCCTTGGCAGCGTCACCAGCAGACTGGGCCTCGGGTGCAGAAGCCTCGGGGGGCTCTTTTTTGACCTCTTGGCGCAAAATATCCGAAAGATTGCGGCGCGTCATGATTTTGTCCTCCAGTCTTTTTCAATTTCTTCCACGACCATTAGGTAGTCAGAACCCGCCTGGTCAGTATTTCTGCCCTGCCATTGCAGGATCGTTTTCCCCTCGATCGCCGCTCGTTCGTGGGCTTTATAGGCCCGAATAAACGCGGAGCAGACCGGAATCCCTAGTTCCTGAAGGGTTGATTGAGCATCATGGGCTTCTTTGATGCTGCGCGGATCTACCTTTGTGAGTAACACTCGATGCATCACCCCTGACGGCAACACAGATGTTCTTACAGTCTGTACCAAAGCCGCTAAGTCCATCGGTGCGGGAGGCGTAGGCAAAATTAAGTAGTCTGCTGCCGGAATAGCTGCGGCTAAAGCCTCAGAGGCTAGGGCGGGTGGAGTGTCCACTACCACCACACCATAGTCTTTGACCGCTCTTAAATCTTTGAGCAGCAGCGGGTTGGTTTCTTTGGCAATATCGAAACCCAAACTGCTTTCGCTTTGCTCTGCCCACCAAGACGCAGAACCTTGCGGATCCGCGTCTACCAATAAAACCTTATGCTTTTTCGCCAAAATGGCGGCTAAACTTACAGCCGTTGTGGTTTTACCCACGCCCCCCTTGCCATTGAGAACCACTAAAACTTTATTTAAGCGGGCGGACGAGTTAACAGCCACAGGTTAGTCCCTACGCAAACATTAGTCTTGACCTTGAATTGAACCCCAACCCAAGTCTAGGACAGTTTCCAACCTTCATTAAACCTTAGTTGGTACCTTGGCTCGCAATCCACTCAAATGTTGTGACTAAGAGGCAGACCCAATCTGAACCGATTCTAGCTGTGAGGTTCGGAGCCGATCCATCCAACCCTGGAGGTACACCTGATTCGCTGTTTGTTCTTTGGGGTTTTGGGTATTGAGGGGATAGGGCATTAACCCCACAATAGTGGCGTTGGTGACGCAAAACATCGACTTCTGAAAACTCTCGCAAATTTGGATTAGCAAGTCATCTTCTTTGCGGATGGTTTGTTGATAGACCCGATGGAGATAATCAGGAATGTAATGGCGCATGTCCTGCATCAGCAGCGTGGGTGGAATGCCAGCCCCACCGATGGGGAGTGGATCGGCATAGAGGGCACCATAGGCAAAGCGGCTCTGGTCAAAGGGGATTTGCTGCGCCTGGGCATTGTAGGAAACCGTACCCAAAAACGGAGTGCCTCGAAAAAAGACAGCCTCAACGTAGGGAATGGCGGCATCGACCAAAAACGTCATCTTGGCCGATTTAGGCACAATGTAGTAGCGTTTGTCCTGAATTTTGACCGCATAGATCATCGGATTACCTGCCGCTGCTACCAATCCAGCTTTAACGTGGTCGATAATTTGAGGAACGGTTGTAATTTTGCCCTGATCGTATAAATCTGACAGGTCTAAAAACAGCTTACTCATGACTACCCAGAATTGGCCGAGGAAACTGTAGTAGACGGATTGTCGCACCTGCTCAGGCAAAAATTCAGGAAACAGGCGATTTAGTCCACGAATGAAAAGGTTGCCCTTGGTTTTGGCATCAATCGCTTTTTGGGTGAGTTCATTAAACATTTTGGACTCTAGATAGACATCAAGTCCGCCACCCCCATGCCACTGCATCACCTTCATGCAGTATTCAGCGTATTCAAAGTTGATGCGTTTATGCCACCAATGACGAAGCACTTTGGCTGTAGTGACATCGCCGTCAAAGTATTTAAAAAATGGAAAGAGTTCTAGAAACTGGCCTTCGGCAATATAAATCAGATTTTTGGAGTAGGCATCTAGCACTACACCATAGCTCTTGAGAATACCGACGACTTCCAATACGTTTTCGGGCGTATCGGGGAGGAGTGTCTGTCCTTGCAAAATCCGCTCGATGTACTCGGCATAGGGATGATTGGATTTCTGATACGGTTTATCTTTCATGACAGGGCGACTGCAAGGAACTTAAAGCGATTTATAAAACAGATTTAACGCAAGACTGGAGATGCTGTCGGTATCGCCGCACTGGGAGCCAAGGCAACGACCGGCTGAGACGTCTCCATAAGCTGAGCCATACTGGCTTCTGACCACCCTGTAATCCAGTTGGGCAGAATGCCAAGTAAAATAATCAGGAGCGCAAGGAGAATGCCTGGGGTGCGATCGCTCCAGGCCACAGGCGGCAATGTCACCACCTTGCCATCAGCACGGGTGGCAAGACGACCAAAAAAGGCTTGGTTGACCAGCAGCAAAAAGTAAACTGCCGTAAGTCCTGTCCCCACCATGCACAACAGCGTCTGCACAGGGAATACGGCAAAACTCCCCCTAAAAACCAAGAATTCAGAGATAAATCCAACCATGCCAGGGATTCCGGCACTGGCCATGACGCCCAACACCATCAGACTCCCAATCACGGGGAGACCTCGTTCTGGGTTAAGCAGCCCTCTCAGGATGGTGAGGTCGCGGGTTCCCGTTTTTTTGTAGACCACACCCACCAGCAGAAACAGCAAGGCTGAAATTAATCCGTGGCTGACCATTTGCAGCTCAACTGCCATCAAACTGAGCGGGGTTGCGGCGGCGGCAGCCAGAAGGATAAATCCCATGTGCCCTACAGAACTAAAGGCCACCATCTTTTTCATATCGGTTTGGGCGATCGCCGTAAAGGCCCCATACAGCACACTCACCACGGCCCAAGAGGCCAGCCAGGGTGCCAACACAGACCACGCCTCAGGGAATAACCCAATGCCGAACCGCAGCAAACCATAGGTGCCCAGTTTGAGCAGCACCCCTGCCAAGAGCACAGAAATAGGAGTAGAGGCTTCGACGTGGGCATCGGGGAGCCAAGTATGGAGAGGAACGAGGGGGATTTTGATGC
>JANLSD010000202.1:0-1796 GCA_031362245.1 Acaryochloridaceae cyanobacterium OTE_25_metabat_464
GTTGCCGATAAATGAACCGTTTTAGGAGCCTTCGGTATGCTGCGAAAGAGACTACTCTCTCGAATGTTCTCAGCAATCTGATTTTGTAGACAGTCAAGAATAACGCTACCAGTGCGAGAAATTTAATAGTTTTTGCAACGAACGGATATCGAACGCTGAACCATTCAAATTGTGGAAAAAGATGCAGAGCACCATGCAGTACTAGCAAGAGATTCATCTGGCAAATGCCTGTTTTACGGATGGGGCTTGAGTGGGCGCATGGTTCTCAACGACACCCATGCGACGCGGGAGCTGCGACAAGTGGGCGATCGTCTGGGGTGATGCCTTATCGGTGACAACGCCATTGACAAAGACCGCTGCGCCATCCTTGGTATGGATGCTGACATCCCCCGACTGCGACCGTTGAAAGTTAAAGGTATTACCCTCAAATTTTCCGTCTTTGCCCCATTCGCTGATGACCCGATTAGCCGTCGCGGTGAGTGCGGCTGAATCCACAGGCGACAGCACATCACTGATGCGATGTCTTGCGGTTTCACGGACTTCAATGGTCTTAAGCTGAGCCGCCGTCTTGACGCTCTCTACTTTATCTTGGGCAGCAGTTTTGATATTGCCCACCGTTGTTTGAGCCGCAGTCTTAAGTTGAGTGGTCTTCTGCTTAACAGTGGCTTTCGCTTGAGTGACCCAATCGACAACCTTGGTTTTGGATTGAACGGCGATCGTTTGAACTGTATTGCCGACTTTTTGAGCCGTATTAGTTGCCCAGGTTTTTAGGTTAGATTCCTTGACGTGTTTGGACAGGTCTTCTAGCGCTCTCTGAGTTGAGCTGAGCTGCGTCTGTAATGAATCCAGCCTTGAATTAGCAGCAACCAACGCTTTTTCAAGGGATTCATTCGGGACAGGCGCAACGGGTTCAGGCTTAGGTGCAACTGTCTGTGGGATTGAGGCTGCGGGTTCGGCTTTAGCTACAGCAACAGGCTCGGGGCTGAGAATTTCAGACATCTTCTCTTCGAGTTGCTTTGCAGTAGGCTCAAGCGGGATCAGTGCCTTACTTTGTGCCAGGACAATTTCGCCCCCACGTTCCGCTTGGGTCGGAGCCTGTTCCGATGATTTGATGGCAGTTTGGAACACAGCAGCAACGCCTCTGACATCTTCCGTAACAGCGCCCTGATAGCTTCGATATAGAACTTCTTTACCCTGTATCACCCGTAAAGATGATTGCTCACTTTCCGGCGACTTCAATGCGGCCTCAATCTTATCCACGGTCTGCTCAGAGACGGACTTGTCAGGGTAGACCTTATCCCGTTTGTAAAAGATGTTGATATCTGAGTCCCCAAAGGCTGAGGCTATTTTCTGCAACCGTTCTTGTTGGTTAGCCATGACTTATACCTCTACCTGAATTCCATTGAGTGTGGGTGTGTTGCCATTCATCCGATTGAGAATGACGTGACCATCCACTTGGATAAACACAAAGGTCGCTTCGTTCATGATTTCGATGATGCGGGGCGCTTCTTCAACGCTCGGTTTTGCAATAGCAACAGACACGCCCTTCTCGATATGAATACGCGGCATGTCTTCCATGTCGTAGTACACCTCAAAGGCTTCATACTCATACCCCTTAGGCAAGTCTGGAAATTCTCTGGCAAACAGAGAGTTCTCTGCCACAGACGGATACTCAGTGAGCAATGTCTCGTAAATCGATTCGGGAAGGGTACGGAGAATTGCCATTTGCTCATCGGTGAACTTGATTTCAGTTGCAGTTGTCATCTTTAATTCCTCTTGATTGGTTGATTGGTTGA
>JANLSD010000205.1:0-8036 GCA_031362245.1 Acaryochloridaceae cyanobacterium OTE_25_metabat_464
CCCTTTTGTGGCAAAGCCTATAAAGCTATTGAAACCCTAATCCCGAATTCCTGAAAGCTATGATCTGAAAGAGTTTTAGAGCCATCTTGCGCTATTTTACACGTATCTCGGCTCGACCCCTATTAGTCTTTATGGCTGTGCAAACCTATGAACCTTTTCGCTTCCTCAGGATCAACAATCCATCTGTCCCCCCGCTTCTCCCCCGCTAGCCTTGACTCCTTGCGACCGCCGTAGCCCGTGAGTGCGTCTTTCACATACTTATGTGATTTTCCAATGGCCTTAGCAATGGTGTTGATGTAATACAACTCTGATTGTGGATCACGGAAGTGGTCAATGAAAGATTTTGCATCCGAATCATTCACCAACCATGACCTTCCAATCTTTCTGGCATGGAGAATATATTTTTTGTTCTTCTCAAGAACTATATCAATAACAAATTGCCTGGGCTTACCTATCTCGTCAGCTATCTCTTGAAGAGTCCAAAGGTCAGATTCAGGCATGTAAAGTTAATTTGGTCTTGTCAGAAAGAGAATGTTATACTAACCGCCAAGGCGAGATCGCAGACTTAAACATAACATGGCCTTAAAATGACCAGTTTGAAACAGCAAGAAATTTTTTGCTCAAGGGCAGAAGCGCTAGTTAAGCTCAGATTATGCAAAATCAGTCTCAATAACTATTGCAACGCTCTGGGTATCCGGTGCGGGTTGCGATACTTTACGGCTTCGGAATTTAAGCGCCTTGCAGAACTTCGTGCTTGGACAGCGCGGGGCTGTAGAATTTGCGATTTTCAGCCAGACAGAGTATTTGACAAAAGCTGCGCTTGAATCTGCTTTAAACAGTTGACCAAATGGGCATTTCCAGCCTTTACTAGATCAAACCAGATTGGGAAACCGTGCCCAAGCTCTAATGAAGAGATGGTTTACTCTAGATGCCCATTAAAAGCTTTGTCCCCATTTTAAGGAGGTGAGAACGATGTAAACCATTAAACGCACAAAAAACCCCGACTGGTCGAAGAGTCAGGGTCTAATGCGTCCAATCACCGTAAATAACTGGGTGACTTGTACTTGATGCTATTTGAGAAGGCATAGGTTTCGGGTCTCCAACGGAGCCTTGTGCGTATTCTACTAAGAAATACCTGCAAAGGTCAAGATGCCTCATGGTCATTTTTGGCTACAGGCTCCCTATCTCACTACGAAAAATTGATAGGGATATTTTCATGTTTTCAAACCAACCCCATACCCCCCAAGGGCTACCCATACCCGCAGACCACCGCACTACCCACGCCAGCCCCAGCTATACGATCGCACTCGCCCAAACTACAGCAGCGGGGGCCACAGCATGAGCGCATCCTTACGCTTCTCGTTCGCTATTAACAGCGCAGGCCGCGATAAAGACTGGGATTTCAAACTACTCGCTGGCAAATTCAAGGATAAGCAAGGAACGATCGCAGACGTAATGAACCACGTCCGCTCAGGCCATGCCCTTTGTGCTGGACTACTTAACGGCAAATGGCGCTCTAAAGCAAACGTCACAGGCTCTCAGTGGGTCTTGCTCGACATCGATAATTCCAAGGGGTTGACCGATGCAGACGGCAACCCCTTGGACGACCAGGGGCGACCCATCCGTATCGGTCGCCAGCCCGTCGATATTCACGGGGCACCCATCGACAAACCCGATGGACGCAAGCAGGGCAAAGTCTATGACCATCAGCTCTCAATACCTGAAGCGATCGCCCACCCTTTCATCAGCCAACACGCAGCGCTGATCTATACCAGCGCTTCGCATAAACCGGACTGGCACAAATTCAGACTGGTCTTTCTTTTGCCAGAGCTAGTCCAAGGCAGCGACACCATTGAAGCCCTCGTGCGCTACCTCATGGCACACCTACCCCATGACCCCGCCTGTAAAGATGCAAGCCGCGTTTTCTATGGCAACACCCGCGCCGAGTTTCCGCTCATCAATCCAGCCGCCGTCCTACCGACTGAATGGATTGAGCAAGCCAAAGCCGCTGCTGAAGTGGCCCGTGCCGAACACGAGCGCAGACTAGAGGAAGCGATCGCCCGACGCATCCAACTCAAACAGACCGCTGAGCAAGAGGGATGGGACTTTGATGCACTCGTTGAAGAGGCATTGAGCTATATCCCACCCCGACAGGAGGGCAGCGGCAACTATGACGAATGCCGTCAGGTGCTGATGGCCTTGCACTCACACTATGGAGATGCAGCAGAAGCGATCGCCCAGCGTTGGAGTCCGTCGATTCCTGGCTCAAGCTGGAACATTGCCCAAAAGTTCAAAAGCTTTAGGCGATCTGAAGGGATTGGGATTGGGACGCTGTTTCACTTTGCCCGTCAGTACGGCTTTAAGTTTCCGGAACAGGTACGTTCTGAACCAGGAGACAAAGACTATCTCACTTGGCTTGAAGAACAGTTCAAGTCCGACGATGCTCAAGCCGAAGCCCATGCCGACGAAACATTCTTGAGCAAAATCCTTCGCTACTTTGGCACTGGCAAAAAGCGTAGGAAAACCCGCACACGAATCAAGGTGGAGCGCACCGCCGTTGAGCAGGACTTAGGCACCTATGCACCAGGGCGCATCCCTGAGTATCGTCAGACGGGAACAGCTTATAAGCTTTGGTACACACCAGGGACGGAAGCTGCACTTTACCGAGAGGCGATCGCCAACGATTACCACATCCTCGACACCTCACCCACTGGCTCAGGCAAAACCCAACGCGCCGGACAGCTACGCCCTGAAGATTTTGCCTTTGATTTAGACGGGCAGACCATTGAGCCAACCCTAATTTACTTGGGTGCTGATCACAGAAACCCTAAAACCGCATCGGTTGAGGCGAATTTTGCCGACGTACCCAACCGACATAACGGGATGGCGATCGACAAAACCCATCAAACCGCTTTGGGCAAAAACTATATCGTCAACCCAAAGCCTGAGCATGGCGTGAACGTAGAGCGGCTTCCAGGGAACTGTCATAAAGCGAATGAATTTGCCACTGCCCAACAGAAGGGGCTGACGTGGGCGACCGAGACGGCGACGGCTAACCCAATATGTCAGAGCTGCCCTTACTTCGGCACCTGTGGCGACCCGACCCTAGACCACCATCCTGGTAGCGGGTTTAGGGCATTACGGGCTGAAGCGCTCAAACCGCCACGCATCCGCATGTCGCCTGACCAGTACCCACCCAATTGGGACAGCGACAAAACCATTAATATCTGGGACGAGGCGGCTCAGACTATTGCAGTCTCAGATACCCTGACTGTGGCACTTTCTGACTTTGATGGGGCTTGGGCGACGCTGGAGCAGGACGAGCCGGAGCTGCACCAGCGGCTTACAGGCGTGAGGCGGGAGCTGCGGGGATTACTGACAGGGAAGCAGCCGCGCTATGGATTTACTCGTGCTGAAATCCTTAAGCGGCTGGAATGGTACAAATTAGACCTGAGTTTAGACGAGGTTGAGCGCGTCAGAGCTGCTACAGCACCGAGTCTCGCTGATTTGTTTGGTGCCATTGACCGCATTGATACCACGGAGATTACTCGAAGTATCACCAACCTCAAGGCCACGGTGCAAAGGCGCACTCTCAAACTAGATGCACTGGAAACTCAGATTCAGTCATTAAAGTCTGACCTTTTGGTTCGCTCGACTGGCATTCTGTTTGGTGGCGTGGATGAGCGCGTCGTGAAGCAGCAGATTGAGAATATGACCCTTCAGTTGAAAGGGTTAACCGCTGAACTCAACACACTTCAGGCTGACCTGAGAGCGCTTGAGCGTGAGCGCGAATCACTCAAGGCCGTCAGTCGCCAGGTGCAGAACATAGACCGCAAGGAACAGGCTCAAGCCCTTGCCAATACGTTTGTCTGTTGGATTGCGCCCTTCCTTGAAATCGTAATGGGCACCCTCACCGGAACCATTAACCTTCAATACGGCAAGCTATTCATTCACCAGCGCAAACAGCAGCACCGCCGAATCATCCATGAAGGTCGCGCTAACATCTTCCTCGACGCGACCGCGACCGCTGAATCCATTAGCTTTCGCACAGGCATTCCGGTTGAGAACATTCTGGTCTGTGAAGCACTCCATGACCAGGGCGCTACTGTTCATCATGTCCAGGTTCAAGATTTTGGTCTGGCTGGAAAGGGACGAGCGGACAGTACCGATGTCAGGATTAAGGCGGCGATCGCAGGGGCGGTGTCTCAGCACGAGGGTTGCAATCCTGTGGTGTTTGACCATCTCGGTAAAGCCCATGCTACGGCTGCTCAAGGCGTTCACTTTCGGGATAGTCGCGGCGAGAATTCATTCATGGCAAATGATGTGTTTGTCCATGTGGGCTTGCCTATGCCCAACATTGGAGCCGTGCGGATTGAGTACGAAATCTTAGGGCAAAGCTGTATGTATGTATTTAATTTCGATACATACTACCAAAACGTTTGCGATGCTGAGCTGTTTCAGGAGATGGGACGCGATCGCGCTTTACGACGCACGGGCAATATTTTTCACTACTGGCTCACGGATCTAGAGCTACCGATTGAGGCCCAAGCCATGAAAGCCGCTGATCTTTCGATTGATGCAGCGTCTCAGGCTGATGTCACACGGGGGGAGATTGGGAAAGCCATAGCCAAGCTTTTGAAAGACGGGAGCAAGATCACGCAAGATGCGATCGCTTCTCTTGCTGAGGTGTCCCAAGGTTGGGTGAGTAAATTCTTTGCCTCAATGGGCGGTTGGGCGATTTGGAGGGCAATTATTACCAGTCTTATAAAGGGATCTAATAGAGCCAGTAATAATTTGGATTTGGCACTGGGAAATCTGAGCGAAGATGAGCGGTGGGTTGCTCAGGAATGGCTCAGGGAGCTTGTTGCAGCGTTTGAGGATGTCCCGCAAGGCGTGGCTGAAGCTGTGGCGGCTACGGCTTTGGGGTACGGTGGCGAGGCTTGGGCGCGGATTTTGGCGGCGACCGATAGGGTGGTGGTGGCGAAGTTGTTGGGGATGATGGCGATCGTGTGTCCGATGTGGATGAGTGAGGGTGTGGAGGTGGGGCTAGAGATGGGCTAATCGGTTCCCGAATCTGGGAATGCTGGAGTTTTGCCTGTGCTTTTGTTGGCGCGGGTGGCTTTGGGTTGGACGATCGCGCTTTAGAAGGGTCGCTAAAAAAACAAGCTAGGGTTTACCTTAAAAAACTCTCCTAAAGATTTTGCCTGAGCTTTGCTAATTGAACGCTTCCCATTCACGACTTCAGAAACAACACCTTTTGACCCTAAAATTCCCGTCAAGTCAACCTGTCTTACTTTTTTGACTTCCATAAGGTGCAAAAGCACTTCTTGCGGAGTTGATTCAGCCATTGGATAGTTTTGGTCTTCGTAATCTTCAATGAGGATTACCCAAAGTTGTAGCAGTTCCGTTTCTTCTGGTGTTAACTCATTTCTTGACATGAGAATATCGACAATTTCAAGTGCATTGTCATACTCAGATTCATTATTAATTACTTTTGGCAGAGATTCTGCGAGAAGTTTCCCATAGATGCTCTTCTCGATAGTTAGAGTCATGTTTTCTCCATTAAAATATACTTTTAGCATGACGGATAAAGACTTACCCATCATGCAGTGTGCTAATTTATCCTATCTTTTGCTTGACCTCTTTCTCATTTGACCAGTTGATTTTGTCATATTGAGCATGAGTAAGAAATTTTTTGAAATATATAGCTTGAGTATAATAATTAATCCGAACAATTAAACGATATTTATTTCCTTTTATATTAAAAATTGTATAACCATAAACTTCGTCAACAGTGGGTGAGTAACTTTCTTGAATTTCGCTGAGCGACCTCCAGGAATTTGCTTTGAAAACAGTACGCCAATCCTGAATTGATTGTCTTGCTTCTGTATAAGGCGCAATCGCCAAGTCAAGATTTCTTTTGGTGATTAACCTCATAGAATAATGTTATGGAACTTCTCTAGGTTCTCATATTGAGAACCGTTTGTCAAGCTTTGCCCTCTCTCGCTTCACCGTCGCCCCTCTAGCAACTGCACTAAAGACTGCACCTCTCGTCCTTTCTCCCCTTGCCCCTTCCAATAAGCCGTTTTCGCCGCCTGATAACGCACCTTATTGGAATAGGTCTTAAACGCCTGTACCGACCGATGGCGCGTCAACTGCATGGCAAGGTACGCATCCATCCCATCCTCAATCAACCGACTGGCAAAGGTATGTCGCCCTCGATGGGGATGGATATTCTCTAACCCTGCGGCCTTAGCTAAATCCTTCACCATGTAATAGATACCCTGATAGCCCAATCGCTGCCCTAACGATTTGGGACTATGGGACACAAACATCGGATCAGACTCGCTCAAAGTCTCTTGTGACTGAATCCAGCGCTCCATCAAATATTCTCGAATCGCCTCATCAGTTTGCCGATTTACCGGAACCCGTCCGGTAGAGTTATGTTTTGCTTCCTTTATGATCACCTCAACGCCGTTGTAGTCCCCTACATTCAGCCCAGACACTTCATTGGCTCTCAACCCTGCAAAGAATAGCAGACAAACGATCGCCGCATCCCGTGTCGCCGTCTCTCCCCTGGACTCCAACGCCTTGACCAGGGCATCCACCTGATACCCTTCTAAATTCTGGCTTTCTGCTTCAGCGGGCTTAGGCACCGATACCGCCGTCATAGGATTATCTACGACATACCCAGCCAATTTGAGCCAAGTATAAAAACTCTTCAAACTGCTCAACGCCAGGGCAACAGAATTGGGCTTAAGCTTGCGCTCTTGCTCCAGATAAAGCTTGTAGCGCCGGACATCATTCAAATTGACCGTCTGCCAGTCCTTGTATACCCATTCTGAAAACCATTGCAACTGTTGAGCGTAAGTCTGTCGGGTTCGGGGTGCCAAATCCTTTAAGTCTAAAAACTGCTCAATCCGGTGCTGTCTTAAATTCCCGATGGGGGCGATCGCACTCAAGGACTGGGCGTACTCCTGGTGCGTAGCGATCGCCTGCTCTTGCCTCGGCACGAGCACCAAATGCACGGATGGCACCCCTGACTGGACTGATTCAAATGCGCCCATGACCTCCAAACCCCTAAAACCTCGTTGCCACCATCCTACCCCACAACCTTTAATGTAAGATAAGTGCGTATTAGTTTACTCTAGTGAAACTCTAGCGAACAAGAGGGTTACAGTCTGGAGGTATTGGATTTTGCCTACCCCCGCTCGGCCCCAGTTGGGCGATCGCGTTCGCACAGGCTTAGCCAGCCCATTCCGATAATCCAGAACAACCGTATCGTCTAGCGCCCTGCTCTGCCCAAGCAATGCTTTCGAAATTTGGAGGCTAGCGAGAGCAGCGTGTGGAGGATGTGGGAGTTGGTTGCGCTAGGCGATCAGCGGTTTTCCATGTTTGGTAAAGACATCATTAAGTGCTTCACTTAAACAAATCTTGTCAGTTTCACTATCAAGTACCGACCAAGTATAAATTTAGTACTTAGTCTGTACTATTTTAGTACTAGATTTATACTTAAACTGTACTGCTAAAGCTTTCCCCCACGCTCTAGTTTTTCTTGCGCTGCTTGAAGAAGCCAAGCGCGGCGGCTGGTTTTTGATAGGTTTCTTTCAACGTCAATTAATCGACATAGTTCGGCTGAAATGACCATCTGAAATTTAACTTCTTTCTGAACGGCCTCTTCGTTAACAAGTGGCGCTGGAGGACTGCCAGCATTAATCACACGATCAATATCAACGGGTGAAACATCCAACTCCGTTTTTCGTACTGCTTTTTTAATGGTCATATAGTATCCTTTTAGTCCTTATTTTGTACTATAACAGCATTAAAACAGTACTGATATAGTACTTCTAGCTCTTGTATCGCTTTGGTGTCGCGTGGCTTTATCTCTCCCACATATAACCCCTGAGTATGGGCATTAGGAAAAGCTTTTCTGTCTCCGAGCTTGGGTGAAATTAGGTCAATCCCATCAGTGTCTTTAATAATCTGTCTTGCGTCCTCGTTGTCACGTCCTACTGCATCAGCACGATTAAGGAACG
>JANLSD010000257.1:0-8740 GCA_031362245.1 Acaryochloridaceae cyanobacterium OTE_25_metabat_464
TAAGCGAACCGCTGCCTTAGAGCAGGCCAATCAAGAGTTGCATCGTTTGGCCATGCTAGATGGACTCACACGGGTGGCCAATCGCCGCCACTTTGATGAATATCTACAGCAGCAGTGGACGCTCTTAATACGCCTACAGCAGCCCCTTGCGCTAATTTTGGTAGATGTAGATGAGTTTAAGCGCTACAACGATCACTATGGACACCTTGCGGGAGATGATTGCCTTAAGAAGATGGCACAAACCATCAGTGATTCGATTTTGCGCCCCACAGACCTTGTGACCCGCTATGGCGGGGAAGAATTTGCCATTGTCCTGCCTTTTACAACCCTGGATGGCGCAAGGCAGGTTGCGAAAACCATCCAAACTGCTGTTTACAACCTGGGGTTGCCCCATGCCACATCTTCTGTGAGCGATCGCCTGACCTTAAGTCTGGGCGTTTCCTGTATGATTCCCCGGCCCGAATTGTCCTTAGAAACGCTCATTTTTACAGCAGATAAAGCCCTCTATCAAGCGAAGGGAAAAGGCAGAGACTGCATCTGTCATTACGATCAGTTACCTATCACTATTGAGCACTAAACGGTTTCAGCGCTCAATAGCGGAAACTATGGGTTGCAAGCATTGTTCCCCTGGTTCGTTTGGGCTAAACGACATCTTCCGCCTTCTGTGTTTTCTGTGTTGTCAAGACGGTTCTGGCGTTCCACTATCAGGGTGTCTAGACTGGGTCTGCCTGTAAGCGCCAAGCGCCAATTTGCCCATCGTTGGTAAAGGGTATCCACAATGGGGCGAATCACGGGCCATCGGGTAGCAGCATAGATCCAACCCATCCCCAGTGCTTCATAGACGCGTCGAAAAACTTCTACATCCTGAATTACAGTGCCATCAGGCAGCAGGGCATGGATTCGTCCCATGGCTTCGGCAAACGTAATGCTGCCATGTTCGGCTGAGTCATAGGCGAGTTCTGCAATATCGACAAAGGCGACAATGCCACGTCCTGCATCTTTGCGAGTCAGGAAATTAACCTCTCTCAAGCACAGGGGACATAGGCCGTCATAGAGCAATTTAATGTTCCAGGTGGGCGGCACCAAGGCAACAGCATCTTTTGACGGAACAGATTGGCTTTTGAGTGCAGACATAGGCAGAACAGTAACAACTTTGCAGGGGCTATCTTTATTGTATTTCAATGGTTTCATGGGTGGTTTAAACTTGGATGCTGTACCAAGAGTTCTGACATGACCCATTCCGCTGATCTTCCCGAGGATTTACAGCAAGAGCTAGAGGCCCTCAGACACGAAAATGCATTGCTAATGGGCCTGATGACTGGGGGCTATGCTTACTTTTTGCGGCAGTTTATGGTGGGCCTTCACAATGGCCTAGGTGCGGTAGCGTGCGAACAGGCGATCGTGGATGCTCTAAAGCGGATGCTTTCTACCCAAGAACGCTTTGACTGTGAGTACTTGGCAGACATTGAAACCATTCTTTTGAAAATGACGCACACTGTTGCCCTAGAACCTTACCTAGAGAAAGCAAAATTAGCCCGTGCCTCAAGGAGTACAGAGCCTCAGCTCTAGGCGGTTATTATTCGCGCACTTTGGGGCAGGCTGGTGCTGCCGCTGCCGTAATACACTGCCCCATGAGGCAGGGCTGATGGTAGGCGGCTTCGGTTTCTAAGGGTGGTGGAAGCTGACCAAATACCATCTCGCAACTAAGATCTTCAAAGTTTGGCGTCATGGTGAGCGGAATGCCAAAGTCTTGGGTAAAGAAGGACTGGGTGGGGAGCTTGCACATGTTAATACACATACCCACACAGCCGCTTTGCTCTAGATAGCGACACTTTTTGATGTAAACCTCGCTGCGCTGCGATCGCGGTTTACCATTTTTGTCCATGACCTCAATGGCACGAACTTCACAAGGCCCTACCAGCCACTCAAACAGAATGGTGGCAAACCAAGCATTTAGCTCACAGACCAACTGCGTTGGGGAAAAAAACGTGCGGATTATCTTTAAAATTGGCGCAGGCACGAGGGATTTCAGCACCACAGAGACTAGCTCTTGCTGCTGAGCGGCATTGCGACCCTGCATAATTTGCTGGGACAGATCCACAAACCCGTCATAGCCTGGCTGAGTAGTGCCTTTGCCTAGGGCGATCGCCATTTTGCGTGAAAACAGCCCAATAAACAGACGATCAAAGAGGTTGTCGTTATAGCCTTCCGTCACACAAATCTCCCTAAGATGCATCGGGGGAAAACGCCTTAGACTCAAAGCGCAGAACTGGATTTCCCATCCAGTGATTATCTTAACGCTAAGCCCCTCTTTCTATCTTGACAGGGCTTTAGGCTCAAGCAAAAACCCACTAGGGCTAAGCCTTCGCCAATGCTAGTGGGTTTTTGTTTGAACAGTCGTTTTGATTAGTTAGACAGTGCTGTGCTTGAAAATGCATCTGCCACATCAAATCCAGGTGTGCGCTGAGTGTAGTCTGTTGCTTCGCCCGTGAAGGTTTGAGCAATATTCTCAAAAGACTCAGAGCGCCAGTTGCGTTCATGGATGGGCTTAGATTGCTCACCTCGGAAATAAGCTTGGGTGCCCAAAATTGCTGCTGCAACCCAACCGACGAAAATGATCGAAATTAATAGCGTCATCATGGCGATGTTTCCTGATTATTGACTGAAGCGAGAAAAGACTTTGTAAACACAGTGCATTAAGGCACAAACTAGCTAACGGTCAATGCTATCCCCATCACAACTGCAACCAATGTTGCCGCCACAGCACCTTGAATCCAATACTGTCGCTGCTGTTCAGTGGATGGAGCCTCTGCAAAATAGAGGGTAGGCTCAACTGCAAAGTTGTTTAAGATTCCACGGTCGTCTTGGGTGGTATGCATTGGCGTCCTCGTTCTGCGTTTTGCAGGGTTTGTAAACTTCTATGAACTTAATGTAACGATTTTGTAACTTTTTGTCAAGCAAGATTGACAAAAAGGTTTTGGCTCTATTTAAAAGTTGCTTTGACTGGAGACTTGAGGCAATGAATATATTGTGGCCGGGCCATGAATGCGCTACGCTACGCCTTCAGCGGCGATGGTGTAGGCACAGTGATGACCGACAACCCAGGCAAGTCTTACTCTCGACTCAATCGGTCTATCGTGTTAACGCCAGAAGACTATATTCGGCTGCGATCGCACCTCCTCCATTTCCCTTTTTCTGGGGCCGAGACAGATTGGCCTTCGGGAATTTTCCACGGAGACTGCATGGCCCTTGCGCCTGCTTTACCCCAGCAGTCCATCGATCTGCTGATTCTGGATCCGCCCTATAACCTCAACAAAACGTTTAATGGACGGCGGTTTAACCGTCAGTCGGTGCAGGAGTATACGGATTGGCTCGATGGCGTGCTGCGATCGCTCATGCCTCTGCTCAAAAACACGGCCACGGTCTATATTTGCGGCGACTGGTTTTCGTCCCCGTCTATCTTTGCGATCGCCACCGAACACCTCATCGTCCGCAACCGCATTACCTGGGAGCGGGAAAAAGGGCGCGGGGCTAAAGCCAACTGGAAAAATGCCAGTGAAGACATTTGGTTTTGTACCGTTTCAGATCGCTATACCTTTAATCTTGAGGCCGTCAAGCAACGACGGCGGGTATTGGCCCCCTATCGCGATAGTCAAGGACAGCCCCGTGACTGGCAAACCACAGAAGATGGGAGCTTCCGAGACACCTACCCTTCCAACCTGTGGACTGATATCACCATTCCGTTTTGGTCGATGCCAGAAAACACTCTTCATCCCACCCAAAAAAGTGAGAAACTGCTGGCAAAGCTCCTATTGGCAAGCTCTAACGCCGGAGATTTAGTGCTAGATCCCTTTTTGGGTAGCGGTACCACCACCGTCACGGCCAAAAAACTTGGTCGTCGCTATTGGGGCATTGATATCGCAGAAGACTATTGCCTATTTGCGGCACGACGTCTAGAGTTAGCCGATACCGAACCCACCATTCAAGGCTGGGTTGATGGCGTCTTTTGGGAGCGCAATACTTTTGCACAGCAGCAAAGTAAAAAGGCAATAGATTAAAAGGCAGTGGATTAAAAGGTAATCGATTTCATCGCTAACTTACGGCAACCGGATCGGCTAGTGATAACTTCAGTACAAGCTTTAAAAGCTCTTGGGGATTAAAGGGTTTTGTAAGGTAAGCAGTACAGCCAGCCATGCGAGCCCGCACCCGATCCACAATCCCTTCTCGTCCTGTCAGCATCACAATGGGAACGCGGCGCAAAACTTCCACTTGACGCGCTAAACGACATAGTTCATAGCCATCAATGCCGGGCATTTCAATGTCCATTAAAATCACAACGGGCTGATGGTTGAGTAAAGACACGATAGCTTGGGTTGGATCCGAAAGCGATAGAACGTCGTAGCCTGACGACTCTAAGGACAATTTGACAAACTGCTGAATGGTGGGACTATCGTCGATACAAGCGACAAGGGGACGTTTTTGAGTAGAAACCACCTGGTACTGTCGCATTTCCATCCCTCCATTCTGAAGAATGGGCTGAAGGAAGGTCGCTAGACTTAAGGCACTCATGGAAAGTCGGTGTGCCATTTCATAGAGGGTTAGATTTTGCTCGCTTAGGACGAGTATATCTTGGAGTTTTTGGCAGGCAGCACTGTCATTCCCGACGGATTCAAGGCAATTATCGTGATTGAGGATAAAGGGCCGCTGAAAGGGGGAACTCGTGTCGGGCTTTAGATGAGTCCATTCCACAACCGTTTCGCGCACAGGCAGAACGCACTGACGAAAGGGTAGGGATAAAAGCAGCGGGTCTAGGCCAATGCTGGACTCGTACTGAAGCTGACATTGGGGAATGGCTAAAAATTGGGTGATTGCTTCTTGGGTCAGGATTGCTAAAACATGACGAACCCAGTTGATGGGTAATTGCTGCGATCGCCAGTACTGATACACCATCTGATAGTCTGAAGGCGCATCAATGTCTAAGCAAGGTTCAAGGCCAGTCGCTTCTCTGCTAAAGAGATAGGGTAGACGCTCCTGGTGCCCCATTAAGCTACTGGCATAGTGAATTTGACCGCCGCCAAAAAAAACGCACCACCGTATAGAAGAATCGTTGGGGTCAACAATAGTCAGCCGCCCAGATCGTCCTTCCGTCGTAAGTTGATGCAGCACCTTGGCTGGCGAATACTGAGGGGGTTCGGAGAGTTGCCCCGACGGGTGATTGGAACTATAGGTCATAGTGCATTTCGTCAGCGTAGGGAGACAAAAATCTTGAAAATGTTAGCTATATTCGTGGTGATGTTGGTGTGGTCTGATGCAGCATTTCCTCCTGTTCCCCCACAACCTCTTTCACTTAGGATGGACATATTGATAGGTAAAACTGATCCGTAAAAATACGCAATTTAGATTCTCTTCCCTGACTTTTGACCCATATTGACTCAGACATGGATCGTACTGAATCTTTATTAAAAGACGGTGATCCCCCGTCTCAAAGTGCCAAGACCTTTGCCAACCAATGGAAAGGGACGGTTATGCTCCATTATGATCGGGTTGGTGATAAAACGCGTTTGGCCAAGGTTTGGCACCAGGCTCCCCTTAAAGTTCAAAGACCGTTTTATCCAGAAACACCGGGCATCTGTCACACGATTTTGATCCATACGGCTGGGGGGATGGTAGGGGGCGATCGCCTCATCTACGACCTCACCCTTGCACCCCATACCCATGCCGTTGTGACCACTGCCGCCGCCAGTAAGATCTACTGCGCCCAGGATAAAACAACGGAGCAGGTGATTGAAATCGACATTGCCGAACAGGCTTACCTAGAGTGGTTGCCCCAAGAGACCATTGTCTTTAATCAGGCAAAATTTAATCAAACCCTCAAGGTGAACTTAGGGCCAAAGGCGACTTGGCTGGGGTGGGATATTTATCGGTTTGGGCGTACCGCACGGGGGGAACGGTTTGTGGAAGGCGATTGGCGATCGCACACCGAGGTTTGGCGCGCTGGGGTGCCCCTCTGGATTGATCGTCAGTGGCTCCCTGCCAGTCAGAAAATGATTGACCATCCCCACGGTCTCAATCAATGCCCCGTGGTGGGCACCTTGGCGTGGATGGGCCAGGAGGTAGATCGTGACTTTGTTGGGCAGCTCAGAGAACTCTGGACGAACCTTGGCCTGGAGGGTGAAATAGGGGTAACGCGTGTGCAGCAGGGAGTCATTTGTCGCTATCGGGGCCAATCTACGTTTGAAGTTCGGCAATGGTTTACGCAGGTTTGGAATCATGTGCGATCCTATGCCTTAGGGCAACCCGCTTGTCCAGTTCGGGTTTGGCAAGTGTAAAACTCATTGCTGAACGACTGAAACGCGCTCAAGCAGAGTATGAAAATAAAGGGGGAGTATGAGCGATTTAGAAATCACACGCGGTACGACGAACGTATTCCCTAAAGCCTGAAGATAGGAGAATAACTGCCGATTCACGTAATCGATCAAATCGTCACCGATGAGGGCATTGTCGTGGTTTGCTGCCCTATCTGCCTTTTTAGGTGCCGCCCAGACCGCCCAGCTTCACTTAGTTAAGGGCTTTGCACTTCTGCTTTTCCAGCTCTGGCTCAAAAATCGACGAGGATAATGTCCTGTCGTCCAAGAGTTTCATTACAATAGGTTCAACCTTGCCGACAGACCCACTGTGAACCCTTCCGACTCCAAACTTCTACTGATTGATGGTCATTCACTGGCCTTTCGCGCCTACTACGCCTTTGCCAAAGGAAGAGAAGGAGGATTACGCACCTCAACGGGCATCCCCACCAGCGTCTGTTTTGGATTTCTCAAAAGCCTGATTGAAGTGATTAGCGTTGAGAAACCGACCTACTTGGCGATCGCCTTTGACCTAGGCGGCCCAACCTATCGTCACGATGCCGACGACACCTACAAAGCAGGCCGTGTCGAAACCCCAGAAGACTTTATTCCCGATATCCAAAACCTCCAGGAATTGCTGACGGCGCTCAATTTACCCATTGTGATTGCCCCTGGTTACGAAGCCGATGATGTGATTGGTACCCTTGCCCGTAAAGCCAGCCAACAGGGATGGCAGGTCAAGATTGTGAGCGGCGATCGCGATCTATTTCAGCTTGTAGACGATGCAGGCTTGGTGCGGATACTGTACCTCAGCAATGCCTTTGGGGCAGGGCGTGGCAGTGCCGCCACCTCCCAAGCCTTTGGCCCAGCGGAAGTATTGGCAAAGTTAGAAGTACGGCCTGACCAAGTGGTGGACTACAAAGCCTTGTGTGGCGACTCCTCCGACAACATCCCAGGCGTGAAGGGCATTGGGCACAAAACCGCCGTCCAGCTATTGACCCAGTATCAAACCCTTGAAGGGGTCTACAACGCCCTCCCAGAAATTAAAGGAGCTGTCCAGAAAAAGCTGGCGGAAGGCCATCATTCCGCGCTGCACTCGCAGTACATGGCCCAAATTCATTTGGACGTTCCCCTAGACGTGCAGCCCCAAGACTTTCTGCTTCAAGGCTTTGAGTTAGACCGGATTACGCCTGTTCTAGAGAAGTTAGAACTCTTGACTTTTCTGCGGCAGTTGCCAACACTTCAGCAGAACCTGGGCGGCTCAGCCGAGGCCAAAACCCAAGCCCAATCTGCCTCAGATACCGATGATCTATGGTTCTTTAGCGCAGAAGATACCCCCCAAGGCCCTAGCCTGAAGCCCCAAATTATTGATACCGCAGAAAAGCTGACCCAACTGGTCGAAACCCTTCGCTTACAGACCCACCCCCAAACCCCCGTGGCCTGGGATACAGAAACCACAAGCCTCTCCCCCCGAGATGCTGAACTTGTTGGCATTGGCTGCTGCTGGGCAAATTATGAGGCAACCGATGAGGCAACGGATGGCGCAACCGACGGCGATATTCCCGTGGCCTATATTCCCATCGGTCATGCCAGCGGATCTAATTTGCCCCTAATCGAAGTGTTAGAAGCACTGCGTCCCATTTTAGAAAGCGATGTTTATCCCAAGGCGCTACAGAATGCCAAATTCGATCGCCTCGTCTTTCAATTTCAAGGCATCCAACTTGCAGGAGTGGTGTTTGACACCATGCTTGCCAGCTATGTCCTCAACCCAGACAGCAGTCACAACCTCACCGACCTTTCTCGTCGCTATCTCAATATCACCTCCCAGAGCTTTACAGACTTAGTGCCTAAGGGCAAAACCATCGCCGATATTGCGATCCCACGGGTGGCGGAGTATTGCGGGCTAGATGTTTTGACCACCTACCAACTGGTCGAAAAACTTCAGACTGAACTGGTCGCCCGTCCTAAGCTGTTGAGCCTATTTACTGAGGTAGAAATCCCCCTAGAGCCTGTGCTGGCTGCGATGGAAACCCACGGCATTCGGATCGACCAAGGCTACCTTCACACCTTTTCCGCCCAGCTTGAGCGGGATCTCCTGCGTCTTGAAACTGAAGCCTATGAACTAGCGGGCGAAACCTTTAACCTGGGTTCTCCCAAACAGTTAAGCGATATTCTGTTTGAGAAACTGGGGCTAGATGCCAAAAAGTCTCGCAAAACCAAGTTGGGTTTCTCCACCGATGCCGCCACCCTGGAAAAACTCCAGGGCGACCATCCCCTCGTGGATATTTTGCTGGAATACCGCACCCTCGCCAAACTGAAATCCACCTACGTGGATGCTTTGCCCCAACTGGTGCGTGCCGACACCCAGCGCGTCCATACAGACTTTAACCAGGCCG
>JANLSD010000303.1:0-3773 GCA_031362245.1 Acaryochloridaceae cyanobacterium OTE_25_metabat_464
CGTAGGATCGCCGAAAAGATTGTGTAGATAGTTTGTGTGATCAAGTGGGGCAGATTGACCAAGAAGGCCAACCAGTTCGTCGGTTGTGGGGCAAGCAGCCCTTTCTTTAACTGTGATTCCGGTTTTAGGGTTAATTGATACGAATTTCAAGGTTTTTCTCCTAGAATCATCAAATTACTTCATCGCTTGAGATTCCTGAGTTGCCCAACCACAGTCAAGCCCTCGCTCAGCTAGCAGCAGCTATGCGATCGCCCACACCCGTCCGTCGATCACGGCGGCTAGTGCTTTTGCGGCGGCGGGGATGTGGTGGGTGATGGGTAATCCAATGATTTTCTTTTTTCTCATGACTGAGCCTCTTCTCTATTGGATAATTGAGCTATACGCAAATCTACTTCACCCATTTCTATCTCGAAAGCTTTATTTGATAAAAAAAGAGACGCTTTCAAAAATGGAAAGGCAACCATAAAGCTGGTGGAAGCAGATATAAAAAAAGCGCCCCATTGCTGAATTGCAAAAATCTTGCCTTTGTTATTCTCTGGAGAAATAGTTAGCAGTGAGGCAAAAAAGACAGAAAAAGTCAATGCCACAGAAAGAGAGAATATAATTGAAGATGATGCATTCAGCAAAAAAACAAAGCATTTCTTTTTTTTTGGTAAGTATTTCATGGTTGTTACCCGCCATCAATGCCAGGGATAAGCCAAAAAATTGTCGTTTGAGTTGCGTAGGACATCGACAGTATTCGTAGTAAAAACACCATCATTCGTCGCATCAAGTTTTGCCGCCGCAAGCTGAAGATTTAGAAGCTACGTTTTGGGGGAATTGCGATCGCTGGGTACTGAACTTTTGCCCAGTCGTCACGGATTCGCCCGTCACAAAAAGGCTCGGCAGATACAGGTCAAGTGAGCTTGGGCGCTCTAGCAAGGCCCCAGCCTCTACCGCTGGGCTATGGAATGGCGCATTTTGGGGGCGTAGCTTTCGCTCGCAGAGAGCGGCAGGCGCAGAAGCTAGGCGACGGTGCAATTGCTCTGCGATCGCTGGCTCAAGCGTTGCTGATGCTGTGCGATCGCTCGGTGCGTAGCTATCGCCTTGCTCAAGTGAGGCGAGGGCGATCGTTCGTTGGTGTTTGGAGAGAGCACGGCGATGATACGCTCTAGCCGCTGCTGGGGAACAGCTTAGGTGACGGGCGATCGCCTCGAAACTGACGCCTTGGCTGAGGTATTCGCAAACCTGCTGCTCACGCGGGGATAGCGAGAGTGGGGCGGGGGTGAGGCGATCGGTTTGCGATAGCAGGGCGGGGGCTTTGCCAGGGGATGGGGTGGCTTGGGGCGATCGTTTGGAAAGGGTGGGTATCATGGGGGTGGCTCCTTCGTGGTTAAACGATTTGAGGGGCTACCCACTCTGCCAATGCGTTCTACTTTCTCAGGGCGATCGCAAAGGAAGGGTGGGTTTTGGTTTAGGTGGCTCAGGGGAGCCAAACTAAAGGCTAGGAATTTAACCCTCTATTAGGTAAGGACAAGAATCCAGTCAAAAGCCAAAAAATTGTTACATAACTTTATATGTCGGCATTGAAAGACTGTTGAAACCTAACCTGGGGATTTAGTGTGCAGCCATAAGCAATAAGCTTGTAAATCCTTTGGCTTAGCTAGAAAAAGCAAGACATCAGGTAAAGATATCTACCTTGAAACACCATACAATAGTAGACTACTATTGTCTACTATTCTTATTTAGTAGTCTACTTGAATATGGATTGGTCTTGTCAGGGTAAAGTTTTTAAGGTGCAATACTATGAATGGGAAGCAATCTGTGGCAACCAAGAAGCCAAAAGTTGCTAGCTATGTTCCTGAAGCAGTAAAAAATGCTCTTAGATCCCGCGCAGAGAAATCTGGACGGTCAGAAAGCAGCGAGCTAGAAGATATTCTTACAAAGACGTTAGATCCAACAACGGTGTTAGTAAAGTTGAAGGAGTCTAGCCTAAAGACACTTGAATTATGGTCTGAGTCAGAAATGCGACCAATTGAAGTCCAAATCCAATGGCTATTAGAAAAAGCAATTAAAGAATACTCGAATAGTGAATATCAGTAGATAGATAAGAATACATAAAATAACCTAAAGTAGATCTTAAAAATCTCTTGATTTGAAAAACATATTTTTATAAAATTTATACTTTTTTGATACAATAGAAAATCAAATATTGACTAAAATTATCGAAAAAACCGTATACTTTTGAGTTACAAATTCAGACATTCAGATAGGTCTATCGAAAACTTAAAAGGAAGGAATGGGAATAGTGTTTAAGCCAAAAACCAATAGAGCAATAGTTATTGGTGGAAGTATTTCAGGATTACTTAGCGCACGTATACTATCTGATTATTTTGAGTTGGTAACAATCATTGAAACAAATGCAATATCAAGAAAGCCCGAAAAGCGTATAGGTGTTCCACAATCAAGCCAACCACATATCTTATTTGCTAGAGGTTATCAAATAATCCTAGAGCTATTTCCAAAGATTGAATTAGAGGCTTATGAAATGGGAGCTTTGCCTATAGATTGGTGTAAAGAGTTCCATTTGTTTCATAGAGGATGGAATGCAACGCAAGAAAACCATTCAGGGATAGCCTCATTTACTTGCAGCAGAGTATTGTTGGAATTTTTAATTAGGGAGAGAGTATTAAAAATTCCAAACGTATCTATTATTGATCAAAGCAAAGTAACAGAGTTAATTGTAAATGAAACAAAAGATAGGGTAGCTGGGGCAAAAATTTACTCTAAACAGAAAAAAACTTGTCAAGAAATACAGGCAGATTTAGTGGTGGAATCATGTGGTAGAAAATCTAAACTTCCATCATGGCTAAAGGACTGTGGGCTTCAGTCTCCGCCTGAAACAATCGTTGATCCATTACTAGGATATGCTACACGACGATATAAAGACCCTTTAAATAATGAGGAAAAAAACTGGAAAGTCATGTTAATATCCCAATCACCACCAAATAATAACCGATTGGGATATTTATCCAAGATTGAAAATGAGGAATGGATAGCAACAGTTGGAGGATATGGTGCTGATTATCCGCTGAATACAGAAGATAGTTTCCTAGAATTTGCAAATAGCTTACCTAGTGACAGATTTTCAAAATCTATCAGGTCAGCCGAACCACTCACACCTGTTATCGTATATCGAGCAACATCGAATAGACTTAGGCATTATGAATCGATATTTATGCCTGATGGGTTAATTAGTATTGGTGATTCAGTTTGTGCATTGTGTCCAATCTATGGTCAGGGTATCAGTGTTAGTGCTCTGTCAGTGATAGTACTACAAGATTGGCTTAAAAATTTCTATCTTAAGGGTAAGAGAAATAGTTCTAATATCTTTCAAAGAAAACTAATGAAGAGTAACCTTCCACATTGGAACTTAGCTATAGGGCAGGATGCAAAATTCAAAACCACAAAAGGAAGAGAGTCAATAAGTGAAAACTGGGTATCAAAATCAATCGATAAGTATGCAAATGCTATTCTTGAGAGAGCACAGATTGATTCAAGGATAAACTACATATTCATAAAAGTGACTCAACTGATTACAACGCCTATAAGCTTCTTTCATCCATACGTTTTGCTTTCAGTTGTTTTTAGAAAAAAAATTAAATCGATTTTGGTGAACAAGGAGAAATGAAAAATATTTTTGAATTAACAAATCTCTATAAACTGACAGGATCAGCCCTTTTTTTTCTAATTTTATTTTCTCTCCGAGACAAACCTTTACTTGCTCAGATACA
>JANLSD010000345.1:0-3505 GCA_031362245.1 Acaryochloridaceae cyanobacterium OTE_25_metabat_464
AGCTCTGGCAAAATCAGCTTTTCCATCCCTAAGGCAACCGCTGCCGTTGAGCCAGGGAGGGAGAAAATGACGGATTGGCGGTAAATACCTGCGGTGGCCCGTGAGGCGATCGCCCTCGACCCTATCTCCTGATAGCTGAGCGCACGAAAAATTTCGCCAAACCCAGGGAGTTCTTTTTCAAGCAGGCTGGCGATCGCATCATAGGTGGTGTCTCGTGGGGCAATGCCAGTTCCCCCATTCAAGATGATGGCCTGGATTGCGTCGTCATTTGCTAATGTTTGCAGCGTAGCCTGCACAGCGGCTGGCTCATCGGGCAAAATCTCGTAGTGACGGACGACGTGGCCTGCGGACTGAAGCGCTGCCTGAATGAAGTGACCGCTACGATCTTCATCGGGAACCTCAGAGCGAGTAAGGCTCTGCCAGCGGGAATCACTCACGGTGATCACAGCACAGACCACCGCCAAAGACTGCGGATCAGGATGGGGAAGATGGGACATAAATACCCCACTCACAGCGCTTAACTTAGCCTAGGAATCAGACTGATTTTGGTTTTGAACCAGACCGTGGGTTTGGGCATAGCGATCCATAAATCGAATAAAGCGCTCCCATTCTTCGGTGCTTTTCATGACGTAGGACGCTTCAATCGCCTTCGCCTGACCATTCACAAATTTTGCATTCACATCGCGGCTGACGAGTTCTCCCTCTTCATCCACCATATACATGCCTAAGATTTCTAAGCTGCCCTTGAGAACATCAGGGCCGTCAAAGTAAAAAAAGGCGCGACCATTGGTGCCATCCTTGGCCCGTGTCAGACGCACATCAGGAATGACCGTTTCGTTTTCGCCTCGGACAAATTGAATGTCTGCCATAATGCTCCGTTCAGCTACTGTGTCACCTAACCTTAACCATCCTCACACGAAGCGGGACGCTGCACAAACGGCGCAACCAAAATGATCCCGCATTTTTGACCCATTTCGAGTAGGGTAAGAAGTGCCCTCCATCTCCCTCTTTCATGCGGCAGCTTTATTTTCTTTTACCTGGCACCACTAAAAAATTTCACTGCGGGGGACTCTGGGCTGAGCTAAAAACTCTGGCCTTGGCTCAGGAGGTTTGCAGCGCTGAGGTGGTGACATACCGTCAACGAGAGGCTAAGACTTTATTCTTAGACGACTTGCTGAAGGCTCCTCACGCCCTGAGGGACGTCATTTTTGTGATGAGCTGGGGGTTTGACGTGGCAAAGCTGGCCCCTCGTCTCCAAGCTTTTCATACCGTTTACCATGCCCATAGTTCTGGCTATGGGTTTGGGTTGCCCGCTCAGGTGCCCATTATTACCGTCAGCCGCAACACCCTAGGGTACTGGGGACAACATGCCCCCCATTCGCTGCTGTACTATCTGCCCAATGAAATCTCAGACTCGTTTAGAGATCAGCATCAACCCCGTGACATTGATGTGTTAGTTCACGCCCGTAAATCGTCTCAGTATTTGCTCAACCACCTGATTCCCGCCCTAGAGCCGCAGTGCAATGTGTTTGTGATTCGGGGCTTCATTGATGACTTTGCCACCCTCTTCAACCGTTCCAAAGTCTACCTCTACGATTCAGCAGAATATTGGGCGATTCAGGGGGTGAGTGAAGGGTTTGGGCTTCAGCCCTTGGAGGCGATCGCCTCGGGTTGCCAGGTTTTCTCCAGCCTCAATGGTGGTCTCTCAGATTATCTCGACCCAGGCTTCAACTGTCACAAGATTGCAGGATATAGCCTCAGCTACGACCTCAAGCGCATCCTCAACTGTGTCCAAGCCGAATCTAATCCCGTGGACACCGCCTTTCTAAAAGAGTATCGCCGTCCAAATATCATCCAGCGTTTAGAGGTGATTCTTAACGACCTTAACCTCTACTTTAATGAGAGAAAAGATGGTCAGGAAACGATAACACCCCTTACTCGTCTCCGTATTTGGCAAATGCGATCGCAAAACTTCATCCAAAAAGTCCAAACTAAACTGTTGCCAAGCAGGTTGCCATGAGGGATTTGAGATAGAAATGTCCGTTTTGGAATACAGACCAGCCATCACCCACCAAGATCGTTTCGATTTGTTCTAGATCGGCAAGGCGCTGAACTGAGGCGATCGCCGCTGCTTTATCCTTCAGCTTGGCATCTGGCAGCAGCATCAGCGCATTGGCACGGTGGGCGCGGACTAAATCCCCTGTGATTAGGGTGAGTTCTTCTAGAACCAAGGCCAGTTCCCCTGGGGTTTTGGAGCCGTGGAGTTCTAGTACCGCTAACCCAGGCACGACTTCATCCCCATCTGAGAGCCAGCGATCGCACTGGAACGGGAAGGTGGCTTGCTCTGCCTGTGGCCCTAGGAGAGTTGCGCCTGTTTTCTGGACGATCAGTTCTGCATCCCGAGCGTGGTCTGAGTTGGTAATGACGATGATGGCGGCACCCCCCAAAGACTGCAAATGAGTCCAGTCATGTACAGATAGAGGGAGCGGATCGATCAGCACATTTCCCTCAGGTCGGATCCAGGCAATGCTGTTAAAGTCCACATTGCGTTCAGCATCAAAGGCAGACCAAGTATAGAGATCTGATCGATGTAATGTTTTCATGACATTCTCATATTTTCGTGAATTCCTAGGGGCAAGTTTAGGTAATGCCACAGAAGGACAATCCAGCAAGTTTAATCAAAACTTGCCCTACCCCACCGATAGATTGAATCTGCAATCTTTGAATCAAGGATTGGATGATGTCATCAACCTCGGAAGGGCAGGTTTTGTCCAACATTTTGGACACATGCATTACGGTGTCGGCTAAACCTGCCCCTACCAAAGGACTGATCTACCATCCTTAGTAGATCGCAAAATTGTTACACTCGATCCCCCTAAATCCCCCTTAAAAAGGGGGACTAAAACCAATTCCCCCCTTTTTAAGGGGGGCTAGGGGGGATCGAGTGTAACAATTTTCTGGGAAGATAATCATTTGTGATCTACCATCCTTAATAATAATTGCCTACCTTCCGGTGATGCACCGCCGTCTGTCCCTCAGGATTAGACACCCGTCCCGCCGTGACTTGACTGTACACCAGCCAATGATCGCTACATTCCATGCGGCTCACCACTTCACACTCAATATAGGCCAGCGCCTCCGTCAGAATGGGGCTACCGTTGAGGGCAACCTGGGTTTTAATACCCGCAAATCGATCGGCCCCTGGTGGAAAGCGCTTCAGGAAGTGCTTCATCAGCCCTAAATGATTGCCTTCTTCTAGGGTATTGAGGACAAAGCGATCGCCCACCTGCATCAGAGATTCAATGGCCCGATCCTTTGCCACCGCCACCGTAAAACCGAGGGGCTCAAAGCTCGCCTGCGTGACCCAAGAGGCTAACATCGCCCCCGTGACATCGCCCTTTTTGGCGGTAATAATGTATAGTCCGCCGGAAAGCCGACCCAATGCCTTTTCCAGATCGCTATTGATGGACTTTTGGGCTTTAATTTTGCGATCGCGCACCAAAAG
>JANLSD010000386.1:0-12974 GCA_031362245.1 Acaryochloridaceae cyanobacterium OTE_25_metabat_464
TACCCCACCCCAACCCTCCCCTTATAAAGGGGAGGGAGCAAGTCCATATTCTTCCCCCCTTTATAAGGGGGGATTGAGGGGGGTAATGCAGGGGGGGGAGAGAAAGTCCAACGTGTATGTACACGGCAGGGACCTTAACAGGGTGTATTTAGGCGAAGGGTTAACTGATATGTAGATTCATAAACAGCGTCAAAATCAGCGTAAGCAGCACAATCAAAACCACTAAATAAATCATGGCGCGGGGCCGGAAAATGGTCAGCAACAGCCCTAGGCTCTTGAGGTCAAACATAGGGCCAAAGACCAAAAAGGCCAAGATTGCGCCGCTGGTAAAGGTGGTAGCAAAAGAGAGGGCAAAAAACGAATCTACGGTGGAGCAGATGGAAATGACGCCGCCCAAAATCAGCATTGCAACGACGGATGTGACAGGGCCTTGTCCGATGCTCAATACCCATTCACGGGGCACTGCAACCTGAATAATGGCTGCGAGAAGGCTCCCTAGCACCAGAATGCCGCCCAGTTCCCGCAGTTCCTGCACCATGTTTTCGAGCAGGAGGGGTAGGCGATCTTTCCACGGAATATTGGGTTTGGCGCTGGGTCGATTCATGGCTGCTGCCGCTGCTGCATCAAAGGCGATCGGCTGTCCAATGGGTTGACCTAGCAAAAACGTACCGGATTGGAGCAGTGCAGGCGTATCGGCGAGGCTGGGCTGGATGAATACATCCGGCATCCATCGAGATAATGCAGGCTGCAAGAAGGGACGCATATCTTTTTGAACGCTGAAAATGCAGCCGACGGTGGTGGCAATGATGAGGGAGAATACGACCCGCAAGACTACAATTTCGGGCTGATCGCGAAAGGCTGTCCAAGTGGCCCAGATCACCACGGGGTTGATGGTGGGCGCTGCCAATAAAAAACCGATCGCCACGGGAACCGAGACACCCTGCATGAGCAGACGACGGGCCACGGGCACGTTCCCACACTCGCACACGGGGAATAGGAACCCTAGGAGACTCCCTGCTAGTGCGCCCAGAAAGGGATTTTTGGGCATGAGGGCAATGAGGCGCTGTTCATCTACAAACAGCAGCAATATGCTGGAAACCAGTACGCCCAATAACAAAAAGGGAATAGCCTCAACAATGAGGCTTAGAAATAGGGTAAACCCACTATTAAATTGAGACATGCGATCGGTGTTTGCTGAAATCTGCTGGATTTGGACTGCTAAAGCTGCGCTGTTGCAATGGAAAGAACCCGCTTTGAGTGCCGATTGTCCCCATCAATCATAGAAGCTTACGCCTGCTTTCGGCACACTCCACTTCACAAGGAGAATTACGAGGGAGGATGAAGATGAAAACAACGCAAGATAAAACTTACACAGGTGAGACGGTTGTGTCAGGGAGCGGAAATGTTTTTGCGGATCTGGGGTTGTCCAATCCTGAGGAGCGGCTTGCGAAGGCGCAGCTTGTGCATCGAATCGCTGAGATTATTAAGGAGCGAAGGCTGACGCAGGTGGAGGCTGGGGTTATTCTTGGTATCGATCAGGCGAAGGTGTCGAAGTTGGTAAGAGGACGGTTCTCGGAATTTTCTACTTCCACGCTGATGGATTATCTGACTCGTCTGGATCAGGATGTTGAGATTGTGGTGAGGCCAAAGCCCAGTTCGAGGGAAACGGCTTTGTTACTTGTGACCATTCCAGATTAAAGGTGTTGGGGAGAAGAGAGTTTTTGTAAGGCGATCGCAGCCTAAATCCCTCCATAGAGTTTTTGGGCGATCGCTGAGGGACACAATACCGAATATACCTGGTTCTCCACACGTTTCAAGTGAAGGGTGATGGAATGGTCTATTTTTGTTGAAATCCAACCGTTGATATAATTAATGAGTTGGAGTAATGGCTCTCGCACCACCTAGGGGAAGCATCATGCCCTTTACCAAGTTTGAAGAAATTAAAGCTCAGTTTGATATCCATGATGAGCAGCTTTATTTCTATGCCAAAGATACTGATGGGACGTTAAAGCTGCGACAGGTCAGTGAGTATGAACTTTTGGCTGAAGAAGGTCTAAAAGCTGCGTACGATGATGAACCAGATGGGCTATGGGAAAAGTGCCTTGAAGGTTAATCAAAGAGATATTGTTTTAATCAAGTTCCCTTTTTCAGATCTGAGTGGTGCAAAGGTTAGACCTGCGCTGGTTATTTCTAATCAAGGGTACAACATCAAAAGTCTTGACACGGTTGTTTTAGCACTCACGTCAGATTATTTCCTGGCTGTGTCTGCATGGTTGAATTTGGGACTCCACGCGCACGGATTGTTCAAAAATGAAGGATGTAGAGAAGCTTCACCGAGAGGCGATGGAATTGGTTGACCAAGCGGTTGTGGCTCGTCAGCGCGGGGATGTAGCGGCAATTTTGGGGTTGGCTAGGGCTGCTTTTGCGAAGGAACGGGCGGCGGCTGATCTTGTGGCGATGCAGTTTGATTTGGAACCGACGCGCTCTGTTTTGCATCGGAGTGCGGCTGTTTTAGCGCTGGAATGCTCTGAGCTACGGGAGGCGGAACGTTTGATTGGTCGGGCGCTGGCGGGGAATCCTCCGGCGGATATTGCGAATGAGCTGCGTGATTTATTGCTGGAAGAGGTTTATTCTCAACGTCAGGCGATCGGGTTGTAGTTTGCATCTTTAAGCAGGTTGACTATTTATGCCTGTAATCGGCCCCGTGTGTTTAGCTTTAGCGAAGCAAACTTGAGCAGTGGGAAAAGCATAAGTGAACTGTGCTCAAATACCCGTTAGGCCAAGGCAGGGTGATGCTCGTGGGGGTAGTCGATTTGTAACGAAGTAATTAAGTATTTCCAGAGAAAAATAATCTTGAGCCAAAATATTGGATAAATTTAAGGCATAATCTTTATGCCAGAACCCTTTGCGTTGAGCGCTAGTGCCATGATCGTCAATCCAACCTCCTACAAACTTATCAAGTTGGGTGAGAGGGAGCTAGTCAAGAAGCTTACCACCCAAACAAGCAGCAAAATAATTCAAATATATAGGGCACCTCAAAAAATAGATTTCTGATGGACAAAACCTTTGAAATCTCGCAAACGATTTTCAATAAAATGAATTCATTCTCAATAAAGCTGAATTAATCGAGGTGCCCTATAGCTTGATGTGAAAAACTGATAAATAATACACTATCACTAATAATTTTCAGCCTAAAATAAACCAGGCAACAAAGAAGACATCAAAGCAAAGCTAATTCTCTAAATAAATTACTGAGTTCTAGCTATGAGTGATAGAGGTCGTGCAAAATTGGTGGCTTCTACTCAGATTATCAATAAGTAGTTTAGGAGTTTTCACAAGTGTTAGATTTAGATAAAATCCTGGAAATTCCAGGGAATAAAGTAGTTTATGAATCATTGAAAAAACGCCTTGAAAATGACGAAGTATTCGCATTCGTAGGAGCAGGTGCTTCATCTCCTCTGTATCCCCTGTGGTCTGGATTGATTAAACAACTAAGTGATAAGACTCTAGAAAGAGGTTATATTCCTCCAGAAACTCATGATTTCTGGATAAAGGAAAGCATCAAAAAACCCATGTATGTTGCACAACTGATTAAGCATTCACTGGGCGAGTCGTCATATAAACAAGCGTTAGCAGAGATTTTTGAAGTTCAGATAGGGGATGAAGGCAATAGATTTACCCCAACTCACGAGGCATTAATGCAGATTCCTTTTACAGGATACGTAACCACCAATTACGATCCAGGATTGCTAAATGCTAGATCTAAATATCATCCAACGGCAAGTCCAACTGGTTTTGGTACATGGAGTGACAGTTACTTTGTCAAGAATTGGTTAACAAGAGAGATTTTTAAAACAAAAAAGTATCCAGTGCTATACGCTCATGGATTATATGACCGAAGTGAGACACTGGTGCTTAGTCAAGATGAGTATGAAAAAGCATATACAAATCCGCTATACTTAGAAACTTTTAAATCCCTTTGGACACAGCATTATTTAGTATTTATTGGATTCGGATTTAGTGATCCTTATCTAGATTATATAGCGACAAAACAAATCAATAATACTACTGCACAGGCCGCTGGAGAACCACGCCATATAGCTATTTTAGGACTAGACACTGAATACTCGCCAAGTATACGAAGCATTTATATTAACCAATATAATGCAGAGCCACTTTTCTATCCTATAGTACAATCAAAAGAAGAAAAATCAGATCGCAGAGCTTTACTTACGATTTTAAAATCATTAATTAAAATTACTAATGGCAACTTGACTCAGCCTGTCAATGGCGAAGAAGTCAACAATGATGCTAAAGTTTTAATATCGATTAGCAATCCCCATGATTTACCAAGTAGCGAAGCTATTTTAGTTGGTCGCGATAAAGAAATTGAAAAAATCCATGAAATATTCCATGGCAAGCAATGTCTTTTTATCACTGGAATTGATGGAGTTGGAAAGTCAGAACTAGCTTTGGCGTATGCTAAAAAATATAAACAAAATTATTGTGGGGGTAGTATTTGGATTAATGTTTCAGATGATATAGAAGAAAAAATTATTGAATATGCAAAAAATAATTTTTTCTCTGAGTTTCAAGGGAAAAAAGTTACATTAAAGTCTTGCCTCAAAAAATGGACTCCAAAGAAAGAGCCAGTCCTTATTATTGTAGACGATCTTGAGAACATTGCAGACATAAAATATTTTTTAGACTCAACTACTAATGAAACTCGTTTTAAATTTTTAATAACTTTTCAACAATCCCAAACCTTTGCTTATAGTGCAGTTAAGCTTCAGCCCTCAGATACTATCTCTCAAAAAATTATAGAAAATATTCTAAATTCAGTTCGTGATAGACCTGACATAAAACGGGATTGGAGTAAACTAAAAATCCTTTGCGAACGTTTAGGACACCTTCCATTAGCTGTCCTGCTTGTTGGAAGAATTCTGGAACAAGAGTGGGCTACTAGTGTTGATGACATTCTCAAGGAATTTGAAGAAGATGGACTTACTGCTGAGTTCATAAGGGATAGAGATCCTAGTACAGTTGCAGGGAAAGGTATCAAAGCAGCCTTTGAAGTAACTTGGCAACGTCTATCAGAAAAAACAAGACGCTTAGGAATTTACTTGAGCTTATTTGCAGGTGCTCCATTTCCCTCGGCCCTATTAAGGGATTTCCCAAGCTATAACGGTATCGATTTAAAAATTACAATTTCTCTTGAAGAGCTACAAAAGTTTTATCTTGTCAAGTGTACTGATATTGAAAACAGATTTTATCAAATGTATTCAATGATGTATGATTTTATTCGCGATGAAAAATCTAACAAATATCAAGACATTTGCAATTTAAAGAAACAAGCATGTTGGGCTATCATCACAGCCATCCAAGAATTTCCTGTTGATAAATCAAATGATTTTTTTCAGAAAAGAGATCTTATTCGTCCCCATATAAAATCAGTTATGGCTAATTGCTCTAATGAATTTCCACGTGAATTGTCATCACAAGTTATTAATGCAAGAAGAGAGATTGGACTTATATATTATGATGAAGGAGACTATACTCTCGCACTTACTCACTTAAAAATATCGCGTAGAGATAATCATAAACTTGGCAAATTACATAATCTTGAATTAGCAAAAACTCTTACAATCATAGCAGCTATATACATAAAATTGTATTGGAATCGTAAAACAAGTGTCTTAGAAAAACGCCATAGCAAATTATGCGAAGCCTATGCTAATGCCTCGATTTCTCTATTTAAAAAACTTAATATTCCAGATGTAGATAAAGAATATCTCACTGCTCGCACTACACTAGCTGATATCGGTTGGAAAAAAGCTAAACAAGATGATCCAATACTATATACATTTGAATCTATTCTTAAAGACTTGATGAATATTAAACAAAAAAATCATGCTGACGACCAGTCCGAAATAGCTGAAATGCATACAATCCTTGGAGGATACTATGAGAAAATTAATGACATAGATAAAGTTGGAGAACATTATTGCAAATCTCTGAAGTTATATAGAAGACTTTATGGGAAAAATCATACTTATGTGGCAATTAGTTATAGTAGTCTATCTAATTATTATAAGAAGCTAGGTAATCTCAAGAAAGCTGATTACTTAATTTCAAAAGCTATCGATATAGTTGCAATTCTAGGACAGTCAGAATATATTAACTTTTTTAGAAGCAAACAAAATGAGATTGAATACCTTAAAAATTGATTTTCTTAAAAATTTATCGCTCAGAATTTTTTATTAACTCAAAACTTATTTTTAATCTACTTGGGATAACGGGACTGGACTATTGACGGGTGATGAGCATCACAAAGCCTTGATAGATAAATGTTTTGGAACTCCCACAGCGAAATGGCATAAATCCTTTTTGGATAAGACTTTCAGTCATCTATCACCTTTTGAGAGACCAGCATCTTGCGATGAAGTTCTTATTTTTTGCTTTCTAAGAATATTTTGTTATAACTGAAGATATGATTATTCCCCTTGGGCAAGTGGGATACAAGACTACAAGACTTGCATGGACACTCATTTCTTATGCAGCGTAGAGAAAGCCGTTTGAGGTTAAAAAAAAGAAAATGATTTATGCTCCACTGGCATCAACGTCTAAGGCAGCTTTGTATTCAATAATAACTGTTTTATTACTTTTTAATCCAGTTTCTGCTGAAACTATTGATAAGTTTCAACCAATAGCGTATAATTTTCCAGCCAAGAAAATCTTCCCTTTAGAGCCACTTAATGGTTCAATTAAATCTGCTGTAGACTCAAGGCGTGTAGCAGCTTATCAAAGAGCTAGTGCCTATTGTATGAGAACTAGCGATGCGAATAGAGAACTTACCGAAAATCAATTTGAATCAGTTTACAATAAATTTTCGGAGTGCTTGAGTGCTTTTATTAGAAAAAGTCCGCTTTTTGGTAGTCAATACAGGTTCAAGAGTGCAACAGTAACATATATACCTAAACTTCGATATAGAATAGTTGATTTGAACTTGAAGCGAAATGAGTATCTTGAGCATTTAAAGAAGATTGATGCTCAATATCAATTAGAACGAATGTCTTTCATGCAAGAGCATGATGAATTAGTGAGCCGACGTGACAAAAAGAAACGTGAATATGAGAACCTAGTCCTTCTGGATAGAAATAATATTCATAATAGAACTAATATTCGTAGTGGATATCAGCAGAACTTCGGCTGGAATACACAGCAGAACTTCGGCTGGAATAATAATGTTGATGTTGATGGTTTTAGTGATCTATCATCTCAATCTCTACATCAAGAAATAGATAAAGATGAGCGAACCCTTAAAAAATTAGCGGATGATTTGGAGACAATCAATCAATCAATCCAGCAAAATATCGCCAACTATAATCATGTGGCTGGATATGAACCTAGTTCTTTATGGAAACTTCAACAGAAGATTCCCGAAACATTAAGATTAACGAGTCAAATAGAAGGCAACATTGAGGTTATTACTGATGCTTCAAATTCCAGTGGTGAATCTGAAGAAACTCGACGGTCAATTAATATTCATATAGGAGATGATAGAGTAAAACATTTCTTTAAAGTTACCAGTGTAAAATCCTGATAAAGATTTAATCTTTTTAAGCTTTATTGCAACAACACCGCCCGTGAAATCGTCCTGAAGATGATGGTGTCAAACAGCGATCGCCCAACAGCAGCAATACAAATTGAATTGACCCAAACCGCTACAAATTACCAATCGTTCCTCAACTAGCCTCATTCATCAGAATAAAAGCGTAGAATTCAAGTGACGGGCAGATTTAACCTTATGTCTGAAGCAATTACTCTACAAATCCCAGATCCCCTCTACCAACGCTTAGCAAACACAGCCCAAGCAACCCATCGTCCCATTGAAGACGTTGTCCTCCATTCCCTCAAAGTAGGCAGTCCACCCACATGGGATAACGTCCCCGAAGAATTCCAATCTGACCTTGCCGCCCTAGATCGCCTCGAAGACGAAGCCCTCTGGAAAATTGCCCAAGCGCGTAAAACAGCCTCAGACATGACACGATACGAAGCACTCTTGCAGCAAAACCAAGACCACACCCTATCCGCCACCGACCGCGCAGAATTGACGGATTTGCGGATAGAGGGCGATCGCTTCATGTTATGTAAAGCCCAAGCCGCAGCCATCCTCCGCTGGCGTGGTCATTCAGTCGTTCAGCCTTAAATCTTTGTGTCCACCTATATTTCTGAAAGCCTGAAAACACAGATCGAACAGGCTGACAATCAACGGTGCTGTTATTGCTTAACCAGCCAAGCAAACAGCGGCATCCCCATGACTCACGATCACATCCTCCCCCGATCCAAAGGTGGAGACACATCCTTTCAGAACCTTTACCTTGCGTGTCGTACCTGTAACGAATTCAAATCTGACACCACACAAGCCAACGATCCGCTGACGGGCGAACCAGTCCCACTCTTTAATCCCCGCCTACAAAAATGGACAGAACACTTTGCCTGGAGTTTTGACAGCACAAAAGCCGAAGACTTAACCGCAATAGGCCGCGCAACAACAGTCGCCCTGCGAATGAATAACGCCATCATTGTTGCAGCTCGCTGGCGATGGGCTATCAGCGGATGGCATCCCCCGCTTGAATAACAGCCTGATTCTCTGTGAGCGATCGCCCATCAGCCACAAACGCATCTGCCGTTATTGCGAACTCTTGGTGCGTAGCGATCGCCCACTTTTGCAACGGTGATCGCTCGATATTGAGACTTTTACGACTGCGGACGCTGGGTGGATAATCGCTCCAGAAGAGAACGCGATCGCCCCTACTTTAGCTATCAAGCCGTTTTGACCAGCCGGATCACCTGAATCAATTCGTTGATGTAGTACAATCTGAAGTATATTGCCATTCTTTCAATCGAGGACAGTATTGTGAGTCTTGAAACCCTCTCTCCCACTGCGGCTACATCATCCGCCCCAGCCTTTGATGCCGCTGCCTTTGATCGCTGCGTAATGCCCACCTACGGGCGATTTCCGTTGGCGATCGCCCGTGGAGAGGGTTGCCGCCTTTGGGACACAGACGGCAACAGCTACCTAGACTTTGTGGCGGGCATTGCCACCTGCACCCTCGGTCATGCCCATCCTGCCCTTGTCGAAGCAGTCACAAAACAAATTCAGACCCTCCACCACGTTTCAAACCTGTACTACATTCCCCAACAGGGCGACCTTGCCCAGTGGCTGACTCAAAACTCCTGTGCCGACTTTGCCTTTTTTTGTAACTCAGGGGCCGAAGCCAACGAAGGAGCCATTAAATTGGCGCGTAAATATGCCCACACGGTTTTAGGCATTCATAACCCCGTCATCATTACCGCCAACGCCAGCTTCCACGGTCGAACGCTGGCCACCGTCACCGCCACCGCCCAACCCAAGTACCATCAAAACTTCTCGCCCCTCGTGCCAGGATTTCACTACGTTCCTTATAACGACATTGCGGCCCTAGAAGCGGCGATCGCGGAACTCGATGCCTCAGAACGTCAAGTCGCCGCTATCTTGCTAGAGCCACTTCAAGGGGAAGGCGGTGTCCGACCTGGGGATGTAGCCTACTTCCAAGCCGTCCGTCAGCTTTGCGACCAGAAGGGTATCTTGCTGATGCTGGATGAAGTCCAAGTGGGGATAGGCCGAACCGGCCAACTGTGGGGCTACGAAAACCTGGGCATTGAGCCAGATATTTTTACCTCAGCCAAAGGATTAGCGGGCGGCATTCCCATTGGGGCAATGCTTTGCAAGGCATTCTGTAACGTCTTTACCCCCGGCGACCACGCCAGCACCTTTGGCGGCAACCCCTTTGCCTGTGCTGCCGCATTGGCGGTTTGCGAAACCCTTACCCAAGAAAATCTGCTGAGCAACGTAAAAATCCGAGGCGAACAGTTGCGCGACGGGTTACGGACGCTGGCCCATCAATATCCCTCCATCATTACGGATGTACGCGGCTGGGGTCTCATTAATGGCTTAGAAATTAGCGCTGATGTTGCCCTCACTGCGCCAGAAGTGGTCAAAGCCGCAATGGATAAAGGACTGTTGCTGGTTCCCGCAGGGCCAAAGGTGGTGCGGTTTGTGCCGCCGTTGATTGTGAGCGGCGCTGAAGTGGAAGCGGCGATCGCCATTCTTGGGCATGTCCTGGAAGATCTAGCAAAAGGGCTGTGAGCTATTGATTTAGGGGCTATCGGCGACGAAATCGTTCTCTAACCTTTAACCTATAGCCCTGCATTCCGAAATCCTGAATCCTTTTGTGCGCCATAGTCGGTTTACCTAAGATTCAGGTACAGTCAAAGTACAAAGCCGTTTAAGATTTTCTACTCACCGTGACTCAGAAGTACCACGCCAAAATCTACGTAACGTTACGACCTTCAGTGCTGGATCCGGCTGGGGCTGCGGTTCAGTCGGGCTTAGGACATTTGGGCTACGCCAATGTGGAGCAAATCCGCATTGGCAAATACATTGAACTCAACATCACTGCGGAAACCCAGCAGTTGGCCGAAGTGCAGGTGGATCGCATGTGCGATCAGCTTCTCGCCAATACCGTGGTCGAAAACTATCGCTTTGAACTCAAGGCCGTCACCGAAACTGCCGCGATAGGAGCGTAACCGATGAACTTTGGCGTAGTGGTGTTTCCAGGCTCCAATTGCGATCGCGACATGGCAATGGTGTCCCGCGATCTCCTCGGTCAGCCCACCCGTATGGTCTGGCACGAAGAAACCGATATCAGTGACCTAGATGTAATTGTGATCCCAGGTGGGTTTAGCTACGGCGATTATTTACGCTGTGGCGCGATCGCCCAGTTTTCCCCCATCATGCAAGCTACCAAGGCCCATGCGAAAGCCGGCAAATGGGTACTCGGCATCTGCAACGGATTTCAAGTTCTCACCGAAGCGGGGCTGTTACCTGGTGCGCTGGTGCGGAACCGAGATTTGCACTTTATCTGCGATCGCGTCACCCTGAAGGTCGAACGCACCGATTTACCTTGGACTTCTGCCTATCAACCCCAGCAGGTGATCACCCTCCCCATCGCCCACGGAGAAGGCTGCTATTATGCCGACGCCGAAACCATCGCCGACCTTGAAGCCAACCATCAGGTTGTGCTGCGTTACTGTGATGCAACAGGCAAGCCCACAGACTTTGCCAATCCCAACGGTTCCCTCAACAACATTGCAGGCATCTGCAACAAACAGGGCAACGTGGTTGGCATGATGCCTCACCCAGAACGAGCCTCTGATCCTGCCTTGGGTGGAACGGATGGGTTATTGCTATTTAAGGGATTACTGGAATACGCTTAGGCTTGGGTTTTGTTGGAAGAAAACCATTGTTGATACTTCTCATACAACGTTTCCCCAGGAATTTTCTGGGAAAACGCTTTAGGCTGCCGATATACCTCTGCACCATAATCGCGACGAATCTCTGCGATCGCCTGGTGAGAAGTATTCCATTGCTCTAGCATTTCCATCAAATTTTGAAACTTGGCGTAAGAATCCTCATGTTTGGACAACATCGCAACAAATTGCAGCATTCGCGCAAAGGTCTCGGGAACCGCTTTCTTCTTGGGCAATTGAATAATAGGTCCTAACTTCTCTAGGACATCAAAATTAGTCGTGACTGGGATCAATGCCGTTCTAAAGTCTGTTAAGTCTTCCTTCTTGTACTGCCTCAGAATTTTATCGACTGTCACCAAAACCACGTAGTCTGACATCTTATACTGCTTAAATAACAGCATCAAATCCAACCCAAATTCAAAGCTCGAGAGCTTAACATAAGAATCTCCATAGGCTCGAATGGCCTCTTGGCCTTCTTCACTGGCAATAAAAGGCAGAACCTCGTCTATTTTTTCCTGAAGGGGATCTTGAAAGTCTTGACCTCTCCGGTCATTCGCTAATAATATATCGACAAGGCGATAGCATTCCTGTTGTTTAGAACTCAGAAATCTAAATTCAATCTGCCAAATTTTTTCAAAACAAGTTTTTGCTTCAATTGCGGTATTCAACAATCTAAAGCTATTTTCTAGACCTTCATAAACTCCAGAATCGTTGTAAAGCTGTTGCCGAATTCTTAGGAATTCAATAAACTCTGAACCCTTGAATTTGTCACTATCAATGACCTGTGCTTTTTCTGCCAGAGGTGTAATCTGTTCTAACTCTCGCCCATGAAGGAAAAGAATGCCCTTAGGTACTCTTTTTCGATAAAATGGCTTTAGTAGTCGCTGTATCGTGGTCTTTTGGCCCCATACAGGTCGTTGCCACCAAACGCCCTTTGTAAGATCAGCTTCAAGATAAGCTTCAAGCCTATTACTGAGTTGGTCATTGGCTTCATCCCGTTCGTCAGCAGAGTCATCAACCTTCTTTTTGATTGCTTTAACGATAGGAATTGAGCAGCCAATCACCCCAAGGGCCAGCATTGTAAACATTGTAATCTGCGCGGGGGGAGACGCGAGGAAAGCAGAGAAGTCATTTGTCGGATCTTTTGGACTTCCTAATTTAACGGATATTCCAGGATTTCCATCTTTAACTTCTAGATCTGGATCTAGTTTCTTAAGATCTTGTTGAGCTTCTATAAGACCTTTTTTTTGGATCTGTCCGTCAGCTTTGTCTGCTTCCTGAACAACACCTTCATAGCGATGCTCAAGATTTTTATTAATCCCTTCAGCTGAAGGAATTTTTACGGATGTCGCAATCCCCCCCTGTGATAAGCCCGTGTTCATCATCATTGCTCTATACATACTCCTTTGACTCTTGTTTAAAGTACCCAATCGGTTCAGGAATAAAACAAAGCTAAGGAGCCGGCAGAATCTCAATTTATTCTCTGAGTGGAGAATGCTAATCCATAGAAGGAATTGCCATCAAACTCAAATGTATCAATGATTTCCAGGTTAAGCTTACGGGTATGTGCGGCGAACGATCTGGGGTTGCGCTGATTGATAAACGTAACCCCAATTGGA
>JANLSD010000086.1:0-10243 GCA_031362245.1 Acaryochloridaceae cyanobacterium OTE_25_metabat_464
TTTGCTGCACCTGTTAAAATCGTGAAATTAGTATTTGAACAATTTTAATTTTCCTTAACCCTAAAAGATATCTCCTAAATATGAATTAGAACTTAGATTTCATTTAGAAATAATTCCTGCTTAGCAAATCTCTTACATTGCACATACTTCATGACACTGCTCAGCTAGGCCGTGATGGATAGTCTGAACATGATATTTGGCAAGGTTTCCAAGCCTTTTAAGTAAGAAACCCTGAAAGCTTTATATATCAAGAATTAACGGCTTTATCACGCTTTAAGTAAACAGTGCCTACTTCATTGTTTTGGTTTATCTGGTATAGCTTTTCCGAAGGGGGCAAAGCTTTGCTACAGTATGGTGTTTTCCGCATCGTCCTCGCCTTGCAATAGCTACGCACCCTATCGCTACGACAAACTCCTCGACTACTGCACCGAGCGTCTGCTCCTCCAGTGCATCGGCGGACGCTATCGCTTCATGCACAAACTCCTGCAAGAGCACTTCGCCAAAATGCCCCTAGATTGAAAATAGCTCCATTTTTAGATTGTCAGGCTACCAGATCACCTCCACAGAATATTGTGGAATGATTCGATCAGACGTAACAATAGGCAACTGTTCAACCTGACTTTGAGCCACTAAAATTCGGTCAAAAGGATCTCGATGATACTCAGCTAAAGTTCATAACTGGAGAACATGCCTAATTTCAATAGATAAAAGCTCAAATCCGTAATGAGCAATTCTGCTCGGAATATATCGTTCTGGAGATTCAGGAAGCGTCAATTTCCCAGAACGAGCCTTAATTAAGATTTCCCAAACACTAGCAACACTCAAGAAAATATCATTCTCTGGATCTTGAATCACCGCATAAGCTTGAGCCGTCAGCCGATCTTTATTGCCCAGCCACCACAGAAATGCATTCGTATCGAGCAACACATTCATTCCGCGTCTAGCCCCTCAAATGCACGCAACATCTCCTCAGGTAGAGGTTCCTCAAAATCAGGAGCAAAAATAATTTTTCCCTCATCAATGCCAGCAATACGAGGCGCTTTGGGCTGTTTACTAGGAATAACCCTCGCTAACTCATACCCATTCTCTAGAATGATCACTTCTTCGCCCCTGCGAACCTGCTGAAATAACTCCGAAATCGTTGCCTCTGCCTCAAAAACACTAACATTAATGGTCATAGTGCAACCTATGGGTAAAAATCAGACCAGCTTAAAGCATTACCTAAACTCACCCAGCCTAACAATTATCCAGGCGCGTTTCGCTCAATCATGAAGCAGCATGCGATCGATTTCGGCTATAAAAAATGCAGTCATCACCATTTGGTACTACAATGCATCCAAAGTTCAGGCATTGCTAAACCGAAGAAGTAGGAAATCGAATGGATACGGGGTCTGGGGAAAAGGTTTCGGTTGCGGTGGTAGGTGCTTCAGGATACGGCGGGGTTCAGCTGATTCGCTTGCTGATGGATCATCCCAATGCTGAGGTGGTTTACCTTGGAGGAGACAGCAGCGCAGGTCAGCCCTATGGGGATCTCTACCCTCATTTGGGCCATCGCATCAAACTCACCATTGAACCCATAGACCTAGACGAAATCAGCCGTCGCGCTCAGGTGGTGTTTCTGGCCCTGCCCAATGGACTCGCCGCCGAGATGGCTGCACCCCTCATCGAAAAAGGCTGCAAAGTATTAGATCTCTCTGCCGACTATCGCTTTACGGATCTGGGTACCTACGAACATTGGTACGGTCAAACCCGCACCGATCAGACCCTAGCCGCCAAAGCAGTCTATGGCCTACCAGAACTACACCGCAGCCGCCTCATTAATGCGCAACTGGTGGGCTGTCCAGGGTGCTACCCCACGGCAAGTCTATTGGCCCTTGCCCCACTCCTCAAACAGGGCTTTATCAGAACCGATAGCGTCATCATTGACGCCAAATCTGGCACTTCCGGCGGTGGACGGCAGGGCAAAATCCCCATGCTGTTGTCAGAAGCGGATGGTTCCATTGGGGCCTATGGCATCGCCCACCATCGCCACACCCCAGAAATTGAGCAGATCTGCTGTGAGCTTTCGGGCCAAGATATGATGGTGCAGTTTACGCCCCATCTAGTGCCCATGCCAAGAGGCATCTTGGCGACGGTTTACGCAAACCTCCGCGATCCAGGCTTGGTGGGTGAAGATTTGATTACGATTTTTTCGGCGTTTTATCGAAACTCCCCGTGGGTTAGAGTTTTGCCCGTGGGGGTGTTCCCTCAAACAAAATGGGCCTGTGGGACTAACCTTTGCTACATCGGCGTTGAGGTGGATGAGCGCACGGGACGGGTGATTGTGGTTTCGGCGATCGATAATTTGATTAAGGGTCAGGCGGGTCAGGCAATCCAGTGTCTCAATGTCATGATGGGTTGGGATGAAACTTTGGGCTTGCCGCAGTTGGCGTTTTATCCTTAGATCTGACAAAGGGATGCGATTTTAAAATTTAGGTGATTGAGGAGTACGTGTGAAAATATCAAGAAATTGGCAGCCTAAAGCGTTGCCGATGGCTAGCATGCTCGGCATGATGTTTACCGCTGGATGTTGGTCTACGGACGCTTGGGCGCAGGCTGTCGTAACAACACCAGTAGGTGATACGACTCAGGGCGTTAACACAGGTGTAACTCCGCCAAAACTGACTCAAGCTGAATCGGTACCTTCGATTACTCCGCAGACCTTTCCAACGGTGGCTTCGGCCTCAACCAATAGTCCTGTTTCAACCCAAGCTCAGGATTTACTGGCCAGTGAGTTGATCGGTACGGTCAAGTTTGAGGGGAAAGTAGACCCAATTTTGATCGCCGATGAAACCCAAGGTGCAAGCACCGAAACCCTGACTGAAGAACAGTCGAAACCTCGCAAGCGGTTTCTGTTTCACTTTGGTTCAGAATTACCTGACCCAACGGCTCTGAGTGGACCCACGAGATCGCCCATTGTCCCCGCATCTGAACGCATTAAAGGCGGTGCATCAGTCTCTGGCGGTGTTCAAGTCAATATCAGCAAGGCGGCAAAACTTTTCTTAGAAGTGAAGGGCGGAGAATCCGTTATCGGTGGCGATCTGAGCTTGTTTTATGGGAGTGACGACCTCCGCAGTGGCGTGGCGTTTAACGTCTTTGAGCAGCGAGGATATTCACCTAGCTTTTATGGCGGCAAAAAGGGAGTATATCTGCCCAACGGCAAACAACCCTGGGTTGATCGCCTGGGGGGTGGGTTTGAAGTCCGTCATCCGCTGACGCCAAAACTTCAGTCCACCGTGGGTCTCACCTATCAATCCGTCTCGATTCGGGATGATTTCTTCGCATCCAAAAAGTTTGCAGTGGATCAACTCGGCAATCGGTTGACGGTGAGTGGCACAGGCCGAGATGACCTATTGACCGTAAATCTAGGGTTGCAGTACGACACCCGTGACAAACCCGAAGATCCCACCAAAGGAACACGTCTACGCTTTGGACTAGATCAGTCGATTCCCACTGGAAATGGCAACATTGGGATGACTCGCCTCAGTGGTAGTGCCAGTCAATTTTTCCCTGTTCCTTTTTTCAGCAATAAAAAGAAAAGCGTCTTTGTCGCCAATGTTCAAGGCGGTCATATTTTGGGAGATGCGCCCCCCTATGAAGCCTTTAGCTTGGGTGGCGATGACACCGTTCGGGGCTTCCAAACGGCTCAGGTGGGCACGGGCAGAAGTTTCTTAGAAGCCTCTGCGGAGTACCGCTTTCCGATGTTTGACCTAAAGCTCTTTAAGCAACCCATTGATGTGGGTGGCGTCCTGTTTGTGGATTATGGCAGTCTGCTGGGGACTCAAAATGAGGTGATTGGGCGGCCTGGGGCGGTGCGTAATAAGCCCGGTGATGGTTTGGGCTATGGCTTAGGCGTTCGGCTCGGGACTCGATTCGGCATTATCCGCGTTGAGGTTGGCTTTAATGACCGAGGGGATGTGGAACCTCATTTCTCCGTCGGCGAGCGGTTTTAACGTGGCTTAGTACCATTATTTTTCTTAACGAGGTGCTGTGATGGGGATGAATTTCTGTCACAGCATTTTTGTTAAAGCTGATGAGACCTGTCACGAATGTTTGGCGCAGCAGGCCGAAGTTGAATCTTCAGTAGGGTAATACAGGTGATCAGCCAAAGAAATCCAACCCCATAACCAGAAAGGATATCCGTGGGCCAGTGGACGCCCAAGTACAGCCTGCTAAATCCGATCGCCGCAATCAGCATAATCGCCCCTCCATAAATCGCAGCAGTAGCCCATCGAAATTGACTCGCAAAAACATAGGCCAAAAACCCATAGGCGACCAGTGTCCCTAACGCATGACCACTCGGGAAGCTAAACGAAGTTTCAGTAATGAGGTGCGGCCACAGTGTCGGTCGTGGCTTTGCAAAGATAAGCTTTAACCCTTGATTGAGAATGACTGCGCCTACACAGGCGATCACAAACATTTTTGCCTCTACCCGTCGATGCTTCCACCATAGCCAGATGAAGCTTGTCCCAATCACACCGACCGCCACCTCAGGATTGCCAAGACGGGTGATGCTGAGCATGAGTTGATCCAGCCCTGGATTAGCCCACTGATGGATCTTGAGAAGGAGGGTTGTATCAAAGCTGAAAGCCTCTTTCTCCCAAACTTCTTGGCATAACCAGCCTAGTCCCAGCAGGATGACAATGCAAATGGCTAGACCTACAGTACTCAGAGTGGCAATGAAGGTTCTCATTGGCGCACTAACGCGACGAAAGCTGAAGCTAGCCAGTGGTTTCATAGATAAGGGTTGATTCTAGTAATGCTATTTCGGCCTATTCTATGCAAAAAATGTCAGGACTTTGAAAAGATCTAGGGGTGAGGATGCAGCCCTATGCCTTGGATGCGTCGATCACTGCGGACTCAAGGGGCGATCTCATCACATCAGCCATGCGCTTAATCACGCTGGCGATCGGCACCGCAATCACCAAGCCTAATACCCCTGACACCTTTCCGCCAATGAATAACGCAATAATCAGCCAAATGGGATTTAGCCCAATGGAGCCACCCACGAGGCGCGGCGACACCACGTTATCGTTAATCAGGCCGATCATAATCGCCGAGGACAATACCTTCAGGCCCAAGGTGAAATCTTGCAGTGCAACCAGCCCGCTCACCACCACCACCATGACCGTGCTGGCATAGGGAATGAGCGTGGTTAACCCAATACTGACGCCAAACAGAACCGCGTAGGGAACCCCCAGCACCACAAAGACAATGGTTTGGGCAAGGCTCAAAATCCCCGCCAACAGCGCCTGGGTCGCAAAGTAGCTTTGAAACGTCTGCTGGAGCGATAGCTGCAAGGGCTGTCGCCAGCTCAAGGGCAGCCAGCTAAAAATACCTTCCCAAGATCGTTCGCCGTTGAGCACCATAAAGATGGTCAAAACCAACAGCAGAAAAATGTTGATCAGGCTATTGATGGTGCCCAAAATAAAGTTCAGCAACTGACTGCTGGTAGCCTGAAGCAGCCCAGACAACTGCTGAATCTCCCGCTCGGCCACCTCGCCAACATTGGCGGGGAGCTTTTGGGCGATCGCCCATTTCTGAATCACCGCGAGCTGCTCCGTGCCTGAATCAATCAGACTGGGCAGACTGGTAACAAGACCACTTAGTTGCTCAATGATGAGGGGCACCAAGGTCAAACCCAAAATCCCCAGAACAAGGAGCGCCACGGTCAACACAATGCCCACGGCCACCAGCCGCTGAATCCCCCGTTTTTGGAGCACTTGAATAGGAAAATTCAGCAAAAATGCCAAAATAATGGCGGTAACGAGCAAGCTTGTGAAGGGCTGAAGATAGCCCAGCAAGAGTAGCCCCAACCACCCATTCAGAAAAAATAGGGGGAAAATAAGACAAAATTTAAGCCAGAATGGGATAGCTTGGGGCAATTTGACCATGAAGTGTTCTATCTAAAGTCTCAAATGCATAGGACAATTGCATACTAGACACTCTAGTCCAGCCTTTATCCTAAACGACCCAGAACGGTTTGCCGCCTTCCCAGACCTTTCAAAAACTTTGCCCATCTTTGCGAAATTGAGTGCGTAAAACTTCACAATTTTTAATAAGATAGCTTTACTAGCCAAATAAGTATTCTTACTCACCATCATGGCAGACTCCTTTCCCTGGTTGACCACCCTTCTGCTACTGCCTGCATTTGCTGCGATCGCCATCCCTTTTATACCGGACAAAGACGGCAAGACCATCCGTTGGTATGCCTTGGGCGTTGGCATCATAGAGTTTATTCTGATGTGTTACGTCTTTTGGACGCACTATGATGCCAGCAACACGTCGTTTCAGCTTGTAGAGAAGTACGCTTGGCTCCCCACCTTGGGGTTGAGCTGGGCTGTGTCAGTGGATGGGTTATCGGTGCCCCTGGTGATTTTGGCGGGTCTGGTGACAACGCTGTCTATTTTTGCGTCTTGGCAGGTGGATCGAAAGCCACGGCTGTACTACGGCCTGATGCTGTTGCTGTACTCGGCCCAGATTGGGGTTTTTATCGCCCAGGATTTAGTGCTGCTGTTTATTATGTGGGAACTGGAGCTGGTTCCAATCTATCTGCTGGTCTCCATTTGGGGTGGCCCTAACCGTCAGTATTCTGCCACTAAATTTTTACTCTACACCGCAGCCGCCTCTGTGTTTATCCTTGTGGCGGCATTGGGGATGGGGCTTTATGGCGACAACATTACCTTCGATATCGCTGAGCTAGGACTTAAACATTATCCCCTTGCCCTAGAAATCCCCCTCTATGCCGGATTGCTGATTGCCTTTGGCGCAAAATTGGCGATCTTTCCCCTCCATACTTGGCTCCCAGATGCCCACGGTGAGGCTTCGGCACCTGTTTCTATGATTTTGGCGGGGGTTCTGCTCAAGATGGGAGCCTACGGACTGATCCGGCTCAACATGGAGCTATTGGGCGATGCCCATATTTACTTTGCTCCAGCCCTCGCCATTTTGGGCGTGGTCAATATTATCTATGGCGCATTTAACTCCTTTGCCCAGACCAACCTGAAGCGTCGTCTGGCCTATTCGTCGGTGTCTCATATGGGATTTGTGCTGTTGGGCATTACGTCGTTTACAGACATTGGCATGAGCGGCGCAATGCTCCAGATGATTTCTCATGGACTCATTGCTTCGGTGCTGTTCTTTCTGGCGGGTGTGACCTATGACCGCACCCACACCATGTCCATGAAGGAAATGGGGAATATTGCCCAGGTGATGCCGAAGGTGTTTGCGCTGTTTACGGCGAGTGCCTTGGCATCCCTGGCGCTACCAGGCATGAGTGGCTTTGTGAGTGAACTGGCGGTATTTATTGGCATGACCACCAACGATGTGTTCAGTGATTCTTTCCGCATTGTGACGGTGTTCCTCTCTGCCGTTGGGGTGATTTTGACGCCCATTTATTTGCTCTCAATGCTGCGGCAGGTGTTTTACGATGCTGGCGTGGTGCAAACCTGCGATATTTTGCCAGCTTGCGATATTGAGGAGATGCAGTTTCAAAACCTGGGTGCCCAGGAGGCGGTTTGTTTTGGTACGAGCTGTGTGTTGCCAGCGGATGCTGCGTTTATTGACGCAAAGCCTCGTGAAATCTTTATTGCGGTTTGCTTTCTGATGCTGATTATTGGCGTGGGGGTTTATCCCAAGCTCGCCACTCAGATTTACGATGCCAAGATGGTTGCGGTGAATGCTCAGGTGCGTCAATCCTATGTTCAGGTTGCTCAAAACAACCCGAATCTTTATGCAGCTGGATTTTCGGTACCTAAGCTTCCAGCACCTGAGCTTGCGACAGTTCTAGTAGACCATTACTGAGGTCGCACAATCATTTCTTCTAAAAGGCGCGTTTGAGTTTTGGGGTTATAGCCCACCAGTTTGATATAGCTTTTGGGGTTGGCTTTGATGCAGTCCAAAATTCCGGCAACGGCTCTGGTTGCATTATCAGGAGACTGACTCCAGGGCCAACTGCGCCAAATATTGCCGGATTTTTCTCGTGAGGATGCGGTTTCTAGGCTCAGTCGTCCACCTTGCTGGAGCGATCGCTCCAGTAATTTTTCAATACTGCCAAAGGAGATATGGCTGGGCCAGTCTGGGGGCGCTGTAATGGTCTCAAAATCAACGGCGGCCTTATGTTCTAGGGGATGCTCAATCGTCGTTTTCGGATTACTGTGCACAGGGCGTTGGGGTTCTGTGGGTTGGGCCAAGTTGGGATTGGAGACATACTCACGGGCAAGCTGGGATCGTACCAGTCGCTGTTGCTCTTCTACAAGCTCAGCCCCCAAGGCCAGCAAGTAGTCCAAGGTCACGTTCGCCTTCACCGCGCCAAGGGTTTTGTCTGGGTTATTGACCAGATGGGAAGACACTCGGTCTACCCCCACCTGGCGGATAAAGGCACGGACTTGTTCGTCGTAGACGCGCGATCGCAGGGCACCAAAGAAATCTACAGACTGGCTCGGGAAGGTTGTCAGGAGCCGATCTACATCGGATTTGGACAGATGATCTTCTTCAAAAATACCCGCCACAATGCCAAGGCGATCTTCCTGGGACGGTTCCCAGTAAAACTTGTCCATCCGTCCATCCCGCACCAGCGGCGCGTAGAGGGTGGAAAAGTCATTCCCCGTCACAATAATCGGCACCCGGGGCGTGGGCTGGGTTTCGTAGCTGCCTGGGAGCTGAACATCCGTGGGGTTGTCGGCAATATTCATCAGCGTGCCGTTAACGAGCTGGGTGTTGATGGTATATTGCGTGGTCTTATCCACCCGTCCGGCACCCGCATCAATATCGTTAATGAGCAGCACACACATTTTGCCCCGCACCTTAATCAAATCCGCCGCCTCACGATAGCGAGCGCGAATCAGTCGTACCGGATCGCCTGCATCTGGGCTTTCTAGCTCCCCTGCGGACATGCGAACTGGCTCAATGCCCATGAGCTTAAACACCAGCTCACACTGAAAAGACTTACCCTCACCCTTGCGTCCATGCACCCCCAAAATGACAGGCACCCGGACATCGGGCAAATCCATAAAATTTTTGGTAATGTGAATGGCAACTTTATCGAGAAAGCGAGGTGAGACGTAGTAACTCATTACTGACCAAACACGAGATCTTTCTTATTATGAAGGTCAGCGTGACCGTAATGGCGCTTAATTTCCCACGGATCAGAAGCCTCAAATGGATTTTTTGCAGCTAGCAACCGTGTACATTTGAGTGGGGGGAAACTCGCCCAAGATAGATGATGACTGCCGAGCAAAAGACAGGGATACTGCATGGCTGCTGAACTTATAACCAATGCCTCCGTTGCGCCGAATGCTGCACAAGTTGACCCCAAAAGTCGGATTTTGGCGGCGATCGATGTTGGCACAAACTCAGTCCATATGGTCGTGGTTCGCATCAACCCCGAACTCCCTGCGTTTAATATTGTGGATGCCGAAAAAAGCACGGTGCGACTGGGCGAACGGTGTCCTCAAACGGGTAATTTGACCGCAGAAGCAATGGCTAGGGCGATCGCCGCCCTCCGTCGCTGCTTAGACATGGCAAAGGTCTGGAATGCCGAACAGGTGATTGCCGTTGCCACCAGCGCCACCCGCGAAGCCCCCAATGGCAAAGACTTTATTAGAGAAGTGGAAGCCCAGTTAGGGCTGCAAATCGACCTCATCTCAGGGCAAGAAGAAGCCCGACGGATTTATCTGGGCGTGCTGTCTGGTCTTGAATTTAACCATCAACTCCACGCCATAATTGACATTGGCGGCGGCTCTACTGAACTGATTTTGGGGGATGGTCATGACCCCCGTTTCCTCAGCAGCACTAAGGTTGGCGCAGTCCGTCTCACCAACGAATTTGTCCTTACAGATCCCATCAGCAATCGGGATTTTGATCGGCTCCATGCCTACGTGCGCGGAATGCTGGAGTGGCCCCTCGAAGATCTGAAGGCCAAGATTGCACCAGGGGAAGCGGTCAAGATGGTGGGCACTTCCGGCACCATTGAAAGCCTGATTCGCCTGGATGCCTATGCTCAGGCTGGGGCACCCCCCACAACGCTAAGTGGCTATGTCCTCACCCTAGAGCGACTTCAGGCACTCAATCAGCGTCTACGGAAATTGTCCTTTGGCGATCGCTGTAAGATGCCAGGGATGTCCGAGCGACGGGCTGAAATCATCTTGGCAGGGGGCATGGTGCTCCAAGAGGTGATGCAAAACCTAGGGATGACTCAAGTCCA
>JANLSD010000101.1:0-2332 GCA_031362245.1 Acaryochloridaceae cyanobacterium OTE_25_metabat_464
GATCGGCTAAAACCGCAGGTCGTTGATAGGTGGGCAAGACAATATCTTTAAACGGAACTTTGAGCTGTGCTAATTCAGCCTGGAGTTGCTGTAAAACCGCTTGCCGTGCAAACTCAGAACTAAATTCAACCCGAGTTAAGCCCATCCCAGGTCGTTTACCCCAGATCAGTAATCTCTTGGTAATGTCATTGATAGAGCCATATTGCAGGTCATCAGTTGAGCTGGGTTCCACCATTGACCACACCTCCAGCGACAGAAGGCACAAGTTTATTTTGCGCCGCTAAAATATCAACCACCAATGGATGAACCCCAAACCAACGTTGTCCATTAAACTCTTGTACCGCTCGTGCACTCAGCAGAGAATATAAAACTGGGTTTGAAACCTGTGCTGCTTTTTCTCCTGCATAAATCCGTATCAGCAAAACTGCTTTTTCCTCATAGGTAATTGGATCTCGGTTAAAGACACTCTGCCCTAATCGTTGCTCATAATTTCTTCTGAGATGGTAAATTGCACTTGTAGCATCTAACGCATTAATTTTTTTATTTTCATTAACCAAGGCATTAGTGGCTGCAAAGTTTACCAATGCGAAAAGATCGCGAATATTGCCTCCTGATGCCACAATCAAACGCATCATTTGATCGGCTTCAAATAGCTCAAGATCCATTCTGGCAGACAGAACTTCTTGCACGGCTGAACGTCCCTTCTGATTGGGAGTATGGTCTTGATGATATACAGGCGTGTCAGGGATTAAAAAGCTTTTATTTTCTTCAAAAGGCAATTGAGATGCTTTGTCTGAATAATATAAACCGATAGGAATACTAAAGATTAAATGCGTTCTCAGATTTCGGAAAATCTTGTTATAAGTAATAAAAAGATCTTCAACACTTTTTTGTGAAACATGAGGCTTATCAAAATCTTCGCCAATAAAAAGCCACTCTTGTCTATCTGCATCTCGAAGTAGTTGATTGCATTCATCGAGCAGGTTATTGGCAGCTTCAATCAGGGTATCTAGCCGACTCAAGCGATACTCGACAATTTCTTCCTTGCGTGTAGCAGCAAACTTGATTTCGCCGCGCAGCGTTGCAAATAATCCCGAGACCTTCGCCCATAATGAGTCTCCTTTAATGCCAGCACCCGCCTCAATTTGGGCTGTGGATGCGATCGCCCGTTCTATCGTCTCTTTTTCAAAACTAAACCAGTTCCAAATTTCCTGAAGCCGCGCATTAGAGGGTGGTTGAACCACTTCTGCCGTTTGTTGTGCGATTTCGATCATCATGATTAACAGCACATCCAGAGGCCGAAAGCTCCCAGGATCAAGGGCTTTATCCGCACTAAAGCGAAGCGGGCGAAACTGTTCCTGAACTTCACCCACCAAGCGAGAAAGTTCCGTCGATTTCCCTACGCCAGGGTGTCCCATGATGGACGCCTTGAAAAAAGTATGTTTTTTATAGGCTTGGTTTAGTCCCACTCGAAAGTGGCCGACCTGATCGCCCCCGCGTGTTTCGTTGAGTTGAGATCTGTAGAACGCTTTAAGATCTTCAGGGTCAACTAAAGGATTGGGCGATAAGGTATAGTCAATCTCTTCTAAAGAGGTTGCAAGGGTTGTTTGCTGTAGTTTGTAGTCTGCCGTGTTCATTTTTGATCCAACAGATTAAGACGCGGCGGAGTTAAAAATGGGCAACTCTGCCTCAGTATTGGGCTTAAAAGGCCGTAGCCGGATATCTTGGTAAAATTCCTTTTGCTCTAGCTCAATTTTACTCTGGGCGCTCAACAACAGCAGCGCCCAAAATAAACCCACCCGATCATTCTTAATCTCTAGCAGCGCCTCAAAATCTAGCCAATGCTCACCCAGGCAAACCTCCGCTAAAATCTGCTCTAGCTCCCCCGCCACTTCCGTCATGTTTTCTGCGTGGGAGAGCTGAGAAATCGCCTTGATAGACTGGGCACGGGTGGGGCGCACCACCTTCTTGATCTTGCCTTGGCGCGACTGCCGATCCACCGCCACCGCAATCAGCTCAAGCTGCTGAATCAGCTCCGCTAGCGTAACCCGCCTTCGTGGGAACGGATGCGCCACCGGACGACGATGCAGCCGTCGCTCTAGGTTGAGTGGCAAGGTACCGTTTACAAACTCCACATCATCATCTAAAAAGTCAAAGGCTTCTTCCACAACCTCTTCTGCGGAATTTAGGCCCGCTAAGGACTCAGCCTTCAGCAAAATCAGCATGGAGGCATAAAGAAACGCTTGACCAGAGGTCGCCAAATCCTGAGAATCGCTGTAGGAAAGCTCGTTTAAAAACCGATCAAACACTTCAACGACGTTCACATCCCAAG
>JANLSD010000124.1:0-28445 GCA_031362245.1 Acaryochloridaceae cyanobacterium OTE_25_metabat_464
GCGGGGATTGGCTGGTTTGGCCTGCGTCGCGGTTGTCGAAGAGGATGAGTTGATAGTGGGGGGCGAGGAGGGCGGGGAGTTGGGTGCCCCAGTCGAGGAGGCTGAAGCTGAGTCCCATGATTACGAGTAGTGGTGAACCGCTTCCTTGAATTTGATAGTTTATATCGATGTCGTCAACGGTTATTTTTGGCATAAAGTTTTTCTGGGAGGCAGTTTGAGCAAAAAACTAAATGAGCTAGTGCTTGTTCGAGTTTCGTTCCTCAACCCAACCTACATAACTTATTGGAACCTTGTTCCTACGAAAGAATAAGTGTTGTAGCTCTAGGATGAGAGATTCATGGGAAATTCATACTTTGGAGATTTTTTTCTTGCGTATACCCTGAATTATACGTAAACAGATATTATTAGTAGTTAACAAAAAAATCAAACATTTACTAGGATTACCCAGGGCAACCGCACTCAAAAGTTCATATATCAACAAGGCCCAATTTAACCCCTCTAACTGAGAAAATTCTTAATAAGGCAGGCTTAATGAGAATACTTTTTCTCACTTTAGTGTCAAGAGAATTCCAGTTTCACTAGATATGGTGTGTTAAGAAACGTGTGTGGTTTCCCTGTAGGATTACCACAGCAGCTTTACTGCACTCACAATAGATAAGAAGCTAAGTATCCAGAGTATGATTTGTCCCGATGCTCCTTTGAACGAAAATTGGGGTCCTCCAACTTCAATAGGACCAGATTGAAACTCGAAGACAATCACTATGCATGCGGCAGCGAGAGATGCAAGTGGAAGACCAATAGTTGCAGGAACATGCTCCATTAAGATTTTATTAAGTTCTCCACTATATGATCCAAATTTCCATAACTGATACAAATAGATACTTACGAACAAAAGTAAAATCACTACTACAAAAAATTGGATCACAAGCCTTGTGCCGCGCCATATTTTTTCATTTTCTCGTGGCAACTGTTCAGGCATTTAAGCACCTTAAATTTTATGAATATCTTTGAATTAAGCACTTTTGTTTGTTATGGTCTGCTAAAACCATGATGAAGAAAACTAGTGCCCCCAGTTCTCTTGCCACAGACGATCTCTCGGACTCAACCAAGTTAGGATTAGGTACGTAACGGGATTATTAGACATTTAGAATCGAGCTTTCCCAAACACATTTATTTCGTACATTGATTAAATGGTTCACGGATGAAATACATCGCATCTCGACCCTGAATTTCTATTCCCCCTCTGTTCGGAGTTCCCCATCGAGTTACAAATTTTTTGCCATTTTTACTTTCGATCGCAACTGTAAAATTATTGCGAAGCTCTCGATAGCAACCATCAAGATTACTTAGCGTTAGATCTAGTGTAGGAAGATCAAGTTTACTCGTCCCTTTGTTTTCGACAAAGAAACCTTCTGCTCCTCTTTCCATCATTAGGACAGTTGGGTTATCAATAACTCTTAAAATGTTTTCATTGACATTCTTTCCAGATTTTTCTCGTTGAATCAGAATCTGACGAAATTTAACACCAAAGTTGATATATGGAGAATTGAGATTATGTTCGTTGAAGATTAAAGGAGTTCCGTCTTTTCTTGCTAATACATACCCAGTGGCAAGGTAAGAATCAGTGATATCGTCGTAAGGATTGAGCGCATTGTCATTTCGCGTTCCAGAAACTATGCGGATTGTATCGTGATTGGCACCGAAGGTTACGCTACGCGGATCATTCACAGAACTTGCTGGCAGTCCCTCCAAATTTCCGCCAAAACTAAACGCACCTTTCATCGAATTATATAGAACAAAGTCTTCAACTGCCGCAATCCAATTATAGTCTTCAGCCTTTGTATCATGATCTTCTATCACTTCAAGATAATTCCAAGCCTTTCCTTTACTTTGATCATCAATATAACCAATATATTCTTTGACAACATCTGGGGGCATATGTTTGGCAGCATCAAAACGGAATCCATCAACTCCAAGATCGAGGAGTTTCTTTAGATGAGCCTTTTGAATAGTTTTGACATTGTCAGTGAATTTTAAATCGGGCAGCGATCCCAACCAACAATTTATTTCTGTGTCCCTCTTACTATCATCATAATTAATGCCACAAGATGGAGTTTTAAAATCACTTAGGGATAGACCGGGAAACTTTGTTAAGTCCCCACCTAGGTCAGCCATATGATTAAAAACAACATCTGCAATGACTTTAATATTACAGTTATGGCCTACTTTTATTAGATCCTTTAGATCGTCTTCAGACCCCAAACCTTCAATCACACTGTAATCAATTGGTTGATATCGTGCCCACCACTCCTTACTAGAATTAGATTTCTGCGCAGGAGAAATTTGAACGTGCGAATATCCCTGATCAGCTAGCTTGCAGATAAATTTTTCAACATCACTATACTGCTGATTAAACGCATGAAAAATAGCGGTAGGTTGTTCTGCGGCAAAAGCTTTGGCAGGAAGATCAAAAATCGTGAAAAATATTAACAGGAAGATAAAGACAAACTTTCCAAAAAACATAAGCCAAATTTTTCCTTTCAACTTTGGTTTAGATGCAGCAGTCTCTTCAAAATCACTCTTGCCAATGATGTCTAACGTCATCTGCATCAGCGGGTGGCGATGCAGAATAAGCATGAATATAGCAACTCTCCATTCCGCCCGCATGCATTAGTTAGACATGTGCAGTGGAGCGAGCTGAATCGTTGAATTTATTGTACCGTCAGCGCCAAGATTATAGTTATTTATCAATTTGCCCTTCTGCTTGTGATTGTCCTATTGTTGATTCTAATTTTTTATTTTGCATAACCGAAGATTGTCCTTTCCCAAGTACATAACCTGCAATAGCTGACAGGAGGCTAAGTGAGCCTTCTGTTAAATTTATTTTTAGCAAACCCATAAATATAATTGTTGAGATGACCAAAAGAATAGTTGTCCCCTCTATTACTCTTGGAAGAACTTCTGAAAGATATTTTGCACGCTCACCTAAATTTTCTCCCGACCAAAAAGGTCCCAGAAATACACATAATATAACAACTTGTGGCCCCAGAATAGCAATAATTAAAAGCCAAAATATTTCTCCATCTCGTAGTGTGTCTAGATTGGCAGCGTTATTAATCGAGCCAACACTTCCAGGAATAGATTCATTAGGACTAGCTACCAAAAAAGTTCCTGTATCAAATTGATTTGATGCAAGCGCGATATTAGAAATCAATAAAATTATTAGTGTGGCAGCCATGCCCAGCAATATCAGCTTAATAAGTTTTTTCATTTTTATTAAAAATATTCAACAAAAAATCTATTTAAATTTTAATTTGGATGTATCTTGTCTTGAAAAAATACTTGAGCATTAAAAATCGACAGCCAAGTTCCCAATTCCTACATATAGGCTAAGCAGTCTTCTAAATAACTAGATTTTTGCCAAGCACATATACTCACCAATCAGAGCCAGTTATTTTCACCCTGAAGCTGCATCAGAGCTGTGGATTGCTAACTATTGTTAAACGACAACATGTCATCTAATACTTCCCTGCGGGGAGTTATACGACACTTGTCAACGCCTCGCAGAAATAGAATTATTTGACAACTTGTCGTATAACATTCTTAAACGAAGGGTGATTGCGACAAAAGATCCATCCTGGCTTGTGTGAAAGCAAATACTTTTGTCTATAAATACAGTAGAACTACCCGACCCCTAAGTCTGTAGGAAAAAATCATAAAAAGTCTGGTTTCTCAATCATAAAAGTCTGGTTTTCCCCTTGGGAATGCTTAAATTGAGACGAATAGATACCACAAACCTTTATCCTCAGAGGATTGTGGCATTTAGCCTTCTTGGGCTGAGATCTGACCATCAAATCTATTCATAGATTGCTGTCAGTGTTGAAGACCATCTGGCTCTCAATGCGCTCAGAAATTTCTAAGCACGTATGGTGTTGGAGCATTGAGCCGGAAAAACCATATCCAGATCGCCGAAACAACAAACTCCCATGCCAAACCCATCCGCAACGTCGGCTTTTAACCATAGTGGCTACTGCAAAACCTTGGCGCACACAATTTGCCTAAGCGACCCGATTGGTTTGTAGCGATCGCAGCATCACGCCTCCACAGCAGAGAAAATTTGAACAAGCAGAACAGCGATCGCAACAGGCCAAAGAGTAGCCAAGGCAAGCCAAGGCAAACCGAGTTAAAGCGATACCAACAAAGGCGATCGCAGTCTATTGGCGATCGCCCAACCAACCCAGCAAATCCGAAAGCGCAGAAAAATCGAGTAACGCCTCACCCAACGCTTCTAACTCAGGGAGAGAGAGGGACTGAACCTGCGATCGCACCTCTGGGGTAAGCTCTCCAACCCGTCGAACCAGAAGACGAAGCACAAGCAGCGCTTCACCTTCTTGTCGACCCTCCTGAAGGGTCTCTTCACGCCACTTTGTATAGGCTGATGATAGCTGCATCATTAACTCCTGCGCTTCCGTATCGATCAATTCACCTATTTCTATCGTAATTCGCCAACTCGCCAATAGCTCCAAGGCTCGACTCCGCAATGGATTGTCCCGCGATAAGTCAATTAGCTCCCGAATCGCCTGCGCTTGGGTACGCCCCTTGCCCAAAAGCCTCAGCCACATTGTATCTTGGGTTTCAGGAAGCTGGTTAATGGCAATGATAGCGGCTCGGATGGAGTTGGCTAAAAAGTAAATGCCCGTGCCCCAGTTTTGCTCATCCGTCTCGGCTCTAAATCCCCGCATCAAATTGTCAGAGGCAGAAGATGCCAGTACCCATAGCCTTGGTAAAGTTGCTTCGTCAAGGCGGGTATCGTCTCGTTTGGCTTGGCGTTGAACATCGGATTGGGTGAGAAAAAGCTTGAGGAGACAGTCCCGAACTTCTGAAGGTTTAGGTGGGCTGCGGTAAGGCTCCAGCAGGCATGGGGTTTTGCTCAAACATCCTAGTAAACCTAGATCGTGGCCTGCGGCACTTTGGGGATTAGGGACAAACCAAACATCAATTTGGCGGGCTTCACCCAGAAGTTCTTTGCCAATCGTGACTTCACCTAAAGGCGTGAGCAGCTCTTCAAGGAATTGCTTAGAAAATTGATCGAAACGGAAGCGGGTCATGCTGGGGGAGTGAGGTTTTCTTGGGCATGGTATCAGATTTGGATGGCTGTTGATCTCAAGGCGATCGCCCACCTACGCCTCCCCTGTGCAAGCCTGCACACATAAAAAAGTCAAACATAAGATTGGCTTAGCCCAGCCTTATGTTTGACCCTTGGGATTGAACAAAAACCAAACCACTTAGACAGGGGGGGTAAGTCTTATACAGTCGAGTTTATCGTTCTGGTATCAGAGTAAATGTAATTCCTAAAATCGCCTGTCCTAAAAAATCATATAAAATCTGATCTTTTCCTTGAGAAAGGTTAAATTGAGTGGATATGGATATATAAAACCTTATCCAGACATTGTTCTAGGGGGACATAGGTTGAACAATCACGGAGTAAGGAATCGAGATGGAGTCGGCTGAAGCAGCGCTGGCGGCATTGGACAATGTTTTGGCTCCCCATACCCTGAGCAATCTCCAAGAACGGATCGTGCGCGGATGCTGGGAAGGAAAAACCTACACTCAGATTGCCGAAACGACCGGATACGATGATGATTACATCCGCGACGTTGGCTTTCAACTGTGGCGACGGCTCTCGCAAACCCTAGGCGAAAAAGTCTCTAAAAGTAACTTCAAAACTGTCCTGCGTCGTCTCGCCCAGAACAGCATTGCATCAACGGCCAACCCTAAACCCTCAACACCCCCCGGTCATATTTATGATTGGGGCACCGCCGCCGATGTCCCCCACTTTTATGGACGCGATCGCGAACTCACCACCCTCACCCAATGGATTAAAGCTGATCGCTGTCGATTGATCAGCATTTTAGGCATGGGTGGCATCGGCAAAACCTCCTTCACCATTCGACTGGCCCAAACCCTGCAAGAAGACTTTGATGGGGTGATCTGGCGATCGCTCAAAGCTGCCCCTCCCCTCCCCGAACTCCTCAACAACCTCCTCAAAACCCTAGCGCCCGCCACCGATGTAGCTGTGCCCGAGGCGATCGCAGGTAAACTGGAGCAGCTCATGACCCACCTGCGCAAAAGCCGCTGCCTGATTGTTCTAGACAACTTCGATATTCTGCTCCAAAGCGGCGAGCAAGGCGGGGTATTACAACCCCAGTACGCTCAGTATCAAGACCTCTTGCAATTGATGGGAGAAATGGCCCACACCAGTTGCATCCTGCTCACCAGCCGTGAGAAACCTCAGGGCATGGATGCCCTTGAAGGCGACGCGCTTCCCGTGCGAACCCTCTATCTGCAAGGACTCGATCCAGCCGCCTGCCAAAACATCCTGACCCTCAAAGGATTAGGCGGTTCAGAACCCGAACAATCCGCCCTCATTGACTTCTATCGCGGACATCCCCTCGCCCTTAAAATTGTCTCCACCAGCATCCGCGATCTCTTTAGCAGCAGTATTTCCCAGTTTCTGAGGCAGGGCAGCGGAGCCTTCAATGGCCTGCGTAAACTACTCACCGACCAACTCCAGCGCCTATCGCCCCTGGAGCAAGCCATCCTTTACTGGCTCGCCATCAACTGCGAACCCGTGGCGATCGCCCAACTCCAATCCGACCTCATCCCAGAACCTCTCACCGCCAACCTCCTCGAAGCCCTTGAATCCTTGAGACGGCGATCTCTCGTCGAGACGGCTTCGCCTGTGCCGATTGAGACCACTATGCTTACCGAAACCGCCAAACCCCGCTTCACTCTTCAACCCGTCGTGATGGAATGCCTCATCACCGACCTAATTGAGCGCATCAGCACCGAACTCCTCAACTGCACCCCGCAATACTTCCTCAGTCACGCCCTCATCAAAGCCCAAACCGAAGACAGCATCCGCAATAGTCAAACACGCCTGCTTCTAGAACCCCTCACCGCTCGGCTCATCAGCCACTTTGGCTCGGAAGTCGCCCTCTCCCAACACCTTCAAACCGTCCTCCGCCACCTCCAAACCCTACCCACCCATCAAATGGGCTATGGCGGCGGCAACCTGCTCAATTTGTTTCGCCACCTCCAAACAGAACTCACAGGCTTTAACTTCTCCGGCCTCTTTCTGCGCCAAGCCCTCCTCCACGATCTTTCCCTGCGGCGCACCAACTTTGCCCAAACCACCTTTCGTCAGTGCAGCTTTGCCAACGCCTTTGGCGGCATCACCTGTATTGCCTTTAGCCCCGACGGCGATCGCTTTGCCACCTGCGACACCAACGGAAAGGTTTCCATTTGGTCTGTTGCAGAGATGCATCCCATCACCCAATGTATCGGTCATGATTTTTGGGCTTGGGCCATTGCTTTCCATCCCACTCAGCCGCTCCTCGCCAGTTGCGGTCAAGATCGCACCATTCGTCTGTGGGATGCCGAAACCGGAAACTGTATCAAAGTCCTCCAAGGCCACACCAGCATCGTCACGGATGTGGCCTTTAGCCCCGATGGTCGGACTCTGATGAGCAGCAGCACCGATACTACCCTCAAACAGTGGAATATCCAAACCGGAGACTGTCTCCAAACCCTCAAGGGACATGAAAAATGTGTCTGGGGCGTGGTCTTTACTGCCGATGGTCAGCGTCTCTACAGCGGCGGCGAAGACAACTGCATCCGCACCTGGGACTTGCAAACCGGAGTTTGCCTCCAGGTTTTCTCTGGGCATACCCAGTGGGTGATGGCGATCGCCCTCAGCCCCGATGAACGCCAGCTTGCCAGCGCCAGCATGGACGGCACCGTCAAAGTATGGTGTACCGCCACCGGAAACTGCCTGAATACCCTGTCCGGTCATCTCGCCCCCGTGGTCAGCGTCGCCTTTAGCACCGATGGTCAAACCCTTGCCAGTGGCAGCTACGACCAAACCATCCGCCTGTGGAATGCCCATACCGGAGCCTGCACCCAACGGCTCAACCAACACACCAATCGGATTTGGTGCGTCAAATTTCACCCTAACGGCACCCTCCTCGCCAGCGGCGGCGACGACAACACTACTCGCTTCTGGAACCCCTCCACGGGCGAAGCCAGCACAACCCTGCAAGGCTACAGCAACGGCATCTACGAACTGGCGCTCCATCCCCATCAGCCCATCCTCGCCAGCGTCCACGAAGACCAGACCGTTCGCCTCTGGCACCTGCCCCAGTCCGGCGCTCCCACCGCTGCCCTCGAACCCTACCAAACCCTGCGGGGACACCAAAACCGAGTCTTTGCGATCGCCTTCAGCCCCGACGGCAATACCCTCGCCAGCGGCAGCTTCGACCGCACCATTCGGCTCTGGAATCCAGAAACCCATCAGTGCCGCCTCACCCTCCAAGGCCATAAAAGCTGGGTGTGGGATATTGCCTTTCATCCCAACAGCAACACCCTCGCCAGCGCCAGCTATGACCGCACCGTCAAACTCTGGGATGTCGAAACAGGCCACTGCACCCATACCCTAGAAGGCCATTTGGGTTCAGCGCTTTCTGTTGGCTTCAGTCCCAATGGGCAATGGCTCGCCAGCGGCGGCTACGAACAAATCCTAAAGCTCTGGCAGCCGGAATCCGGTGAATGTATTCGCACTTGGCGCGCTCATTCCAACCGCGTTTGGGCAGTCGTTTTTAGTCCCGATAGTCAATGGTTGGCAACCGCCGGAGAAGATGGTCAAGTAATTCTGTGGGATGTGGAGACGGGCGATCACCTCCAAGTCCTCAGCGGTCATCAGCAACCCGTTCTTTGCGTGCGGTTTAGTGCGGATGGGCGGCAGTTGTTCAGTAGTGGGAGCGATCGCACCATCAAACAATGGGATTTAGCCACAGGCCAATGTCTTCAAACCTTCTGCGGTCATGGACACTGGGTGTGGTCTTTAGCATTGCTGTCTTCTAAGATTTTGCTCAGCGCAAGCCAAGACGAAACCATTCAATGCTGGGATGTAGAAATGGGCCAACGCATCCAACGCTTAGAAGTTCAGCGTCCTTATGCTGAGATGGATATTACAGATGCAAAGGGCTTGACCGATGCGCAACGCCAAACCCTCACGGCCCTGGGTGCAATCCATCAAAAGGTTTATTAATCCACGATCCTTAGTTGAGAAGGGTTTCGTATTGGTCATGGGTGCCAATCCAGATCCAGTAAAAGTCTTCACCTTTTTTGATGGCTAGTGCTCTGTAGCCTCGGGTAATACGAGCAGCCCACAAATTCCTTCCGACTTTTTTAAAATGTAAAGAAGGGTAGGATGGATTCTCAAACCAAGATCTGTAGCCTTTACGGGCTTGTTCTTTGATTTCTGGGGTTAGTATTGCATAGCTTTTCCAAAAATCAGGTGTTGTGAAGGACTTCATCGAGATCTTTGATGTGATTAGCTGTAATGTCTGCTTCTGCGTTGGCAATAAGGCTATCTAATCGACCTGAAGTGAGGTCGGTTTCCATTTGTTGATCCCATTTTTCATCTAGATAAGCCTGTAAGCGGTCTGTGAGTTGACGAATCTCACTGTCTGGTAGGTGCTTGATTTCAGTTTCGAGTTCTAAGAGATTTTTCATAGGTGTTTCGCTTGGCGATATCTCTATTTTAGGCCGTCTTAGGCTTCACAAAATTTTCAAGCCCTTCCACGACCTTCGCAGAGATCACCTTGTCCCCCTGCTTAAGCTGGCCTAATACCTCTTGTCCCGACACCACATACCCAAACACCGCATAGCGTCCATCTAAAAGATTGCGGCCTGCTGGCGTTAGCTCTGGCTCAAACAAAAAGAAGAAAAACTGAGAAGAGGCACCATTGGCATCTGTATCTGGGGGAGCCATTGCCACCGCACCGTAGGACGAAAACGGCAACACAGGATTATCTAAATAACGACCCGCATCTTCTAGCGTAGAACCATAAAATGGAGCCTTATCACCCTGAACCAAAATTTCCATCGGAATCGCCCGATATTTCCCGCTAGTCGGGTCTAAAAATCCCACTTCTGGTCCCTGAGGGTCGCCCGTTTGAAGCACGTAGGATTCTTCAGAACGGGTAAAGGGAAGCCCGTTATAGAAGCCTCTCTGGACTAAATCAACAAAATTACCAGCCGTGACGGGTGCACTATAACCATCTACCACAACGGTCAGATTTCCTTTGCTGGTCTCCACCGCAATCGTGGCACGGCCTTTAAGCTGAGGATAGCTCTTGTACGCCGCTGGAACTTCGTAGGGGAATTTCTCCACCATTGAAGCCTCTAAGGTACCAATCACATCCAGTAGCGCATTTTTCTTGACCGTAAGCTGCTCGCCGTCCTTTGCTTCAGCGATGGTCTTGAGTTCTACTAAATCTGCCGCAATTTGGTCAGCCAGAATGGTGGCCTGCGATCGCCCCGCTTCCGGCACACTCGCAATAATGTCGTCTCGATGACGGGCCAAAACCTTGGTGGCCTTTGACACATCACCATTAATCGCAGACCATCGTCGTGCCCTGATCTGGGGGGCAATATCTTCCAGGCTGCTTTGAACCTCACGAATGGAATCGTTGTCAAAGGGAAGCGCCAGACGAAGGAGCGCTCGCGGATCGGTTACAGCATTGCCACCGGGCAGCGCCGCCACTAGAGTTCCCGCCTGGGCTGGAAGACACAGCGCAACACAGAATCCCATAACCAGACAAGCGTAAGCACCGAACCGAACGGCTCGTTTTAATCCATTCAAAAAACTAATCATGGTGTCAGGCCAATCTCAAACTATCGTTTGCGGTATGCATCAAGCGCCCCAGCAGGACTTTGAGCCACTCAGTTCCACTGTAAACGATTGAGTTACCTAGGCTACCAATAATTATAGAGACCAGTGTTATTAAACCGCTGCAATGTTTAACGCTGCAAAACCGCCGAATCTAAATCCTGGGTCGTCTCTACCAGAACCCCGTGCAAGGGAACCGTCTCAACCTCTGGCGTAAACCCAAGACAGCCCCGAGAAGAACGGGCAAACTGATCCGCACTCCCACTCACAAAAAAGTGAGTAGAAGGTTTTGTCTGGCTACTGTTAAGATTCAGAATCTCTAACTCCTGAGCCGCCGCCACCGCCATATGCACAGCCGGATCCACACATGTAATACCGCTCGGCAAGAGCGATTGAATCACCGCAGACAAGTGCGGATAGTGAGTACACCCATAAACGAGGGTATCAATCCCTGCGTCCACTAAAGGCTGAAGACGATTCCAGACAATCGTGCGCGTCTGAGGATGATCCATTTGATTCGACTCAATCAGCGGCACAAATTCAGGACAGGCCACCTGAAACACCTCTACCGCTGGATTAATCTCTAAAATCGCTTTGCGATAGCAGTCACTGGCAACAGTGGCAGGAGTCGCAATCACCCCAATCCGCTGGCCTTGCTTCACTGCCGCTTTGGCTCCGGGCAAAATAACGCCCAAAATCGGAATGCTGTAGTCATTGCGCACTGCATCTAAGGCTAGGGCTGAGCTGGTATTACAGGCTACCACTGCCATTTTGATCGGCTGCTGTACAAACCAATCCAAAATTTGACGGCTTAAACTTTGAATTTCGTGAGGGGGGCGATCACCGTAGGGCACATGGGCCGTATCGCCAAAGTACAAAAAGGACTCATGGGGTAACTGGTGCTGTAACGCCTTTAAGACCGTTAGCCCACCGACACCACTATCAAACACCCCGATGGGTAAATCTTGGGATGGAAACACCGATGACAGGCTAAAAGAATAGCCTGGTCTCATAGATTCACGGCGGCTCGGCACAGATCCAGTTCCTTACACACTCACACTTGAGTCGTATTATTACTGATCTTCCCCAAAAGTCGCCATTTCCTAAGGAGAACTTTAGATTTTTGTAAGTTTAATGCTTAAAGTCTAGAAAAAACTTCATCAAAATAGTTTCCTGAATGCCAAACATAAGCAGGAACTATTAATAAATACCGAACCAATAAGCTGTAACGTTAATCTTCATGATCTTCGTAAGGATCATCAAGCTGAGCGGCGGGCGGGCCAAAGGCGGTATAGACTGCTGCTGCTGTCACGGCGACAAAGACAAGGCCGAGACTAATACTAAGAATTGTTGCGGGATCAGAAAGAGACATGATTGTAAATTTACATTTCTCCATACATTATGCCAGCAGCCGTCAAAGTTTGGAAGCCCAGCCTTTTGAGGGACGGGATCAAAAACGAGTGCGCGGCTTGAGCCGCCGTAAGATATACTCGATCTATCAATTCATGAGACGTCAAAGTCCAATTTTGACACATTTGACTTTTTGTTTTTAGTCTCAATTTAAGTAGGTAGGATCCTATCTATAGGGTTAGGGGATATGATTCAAGCTCTGCTTGCGTTCCCTGTTTGAGTCCTAAATCCCATTTGCTTTTAGCCTTGGGAGTGGATCAAGAAAAGTTAAAAAACTTCTGTTGTTGCTCAGTATTTAACAGGTGACGTATGGCAAAGCAGACCTGGCTTGGTAATGTCCTCAGGCCCTTGAACGCAGAATACGGTAAAGTCGTGCCAGGATGGGGAACTACTCCCGTTATGGCCGTTTTTATGGCACTATTCTTGGTTTTTCTTCTGATTATTCTGCAAATCTTTAATTCCGAGCTAATCCTGGATGGCGTTAACGTTGATTGGGATCGTCTCACCAACTAATTCATTGTCATAGCCTAGGTGCTTCATGCATCAAGGTTTATACAAACTTAGCTAAACTGAAGCTCGGAAATCCGGGCTTTTTTTTGGCTGTACAACCCATCCATCGCAGGATCGGTATCGGATCGCCTTATATTCTATAAAATACGATTGCTGTCGCTACGCTGAGGAATGCCGATGAATATCTTTGGGATTGGTCTACCTGAAATGGCCGTCATTTTGGTCATTGCGCTGTTGGTGTTTGGGCCAAAGAAGCTGCCGGAGATTGGCCGGAGCTTAGGTAAAGCGCTCAAGAGTTTTCAGGATGCGTCTAAGGAATTTGAGTCTGAACTCAAGCGGGGCGCGGCGGAACTCGACAAGGTGGATGAAACACCGATGGAAGCACGCCTTGAGGCGTCTGAACCTGCCCAACTAGTTCAGGTTGAAGAGATAGAAGCCCCAGTCGAATCGTCTACCCCTTCAAATCCGTCTTAGCGAAATACTTTCGGGGACTAAAGTTAGACATTTTACGCTGTCAAGCTAACCCGATTGCGCTTAGACTAGAGTATACATGGACAATCCCCACAGGCCGTCTACCTCCATCGTATTTTGTTGTGAGTACTAAAGTTGCTTGAATTATGGATATCGCACGATACCTAGCAAATTATAAAAAGCTGAGCGTTGGAACCCCAGAGTACAACGATTTCATGAGCAAGCTAGAGAAATTAGAAATAGTTGGAATCCCGCTCCCTACACAAAAAATGCCTAGGTTTAACCCCAAAAACTATACCGCTCAGTTTCTTGAAGAACGACAGGAAGAACTCGGTGAAGATGTTCTCAAAGCATACTTGGCGATCGCCATTCAGACCTTAATCTTGAAGCGGAAAGCCGAAACGTCCCAGTTTGAGGTTGTGGAAGGCTCAATCGTGGAGGAGTACCTCAAAACCCTCGAAAGTGAATTTGACCCTCTAGACGACAAAACCTTACATAAGCTTTATACCGAGCTTGCCAGAAAAACGAGAAAAGCGACGGATACCGAAGCTGAAGAAGAGTAGAGCATTTTGCCCTTCTGAATCAATACAGATCATTAATCCTATACATAAAAGCCTAGTCAGTATTGCGCTGACTAGGCTTTTATATTGTTAATTTAACGGGACAGAGTTAGACGGGGCGATCGCTAACGCCCAATACCCACATAAAGGAATCCAGCCTCGACCAACTGCGCTTTATCCAAAAAATTCCGTGCATCAATCATGACGGGATGCTCCATGCGCTGGGCCAACATCCCATAGTCTAAGGTTAGAAACTGCGCCCACTCTGTTACCAAAACAAGCGCGTCACACCCATCCGCAAGATGACCCGCATCCATTTCCACAATCAGATTGGATAACCCCTGCCCAACGCCATTTTGGGCCACAAGGGGGTCATAGGCTTTTACCCTGGCTCCCAAACGCGTCAACTGTTCAACCAGAGTGAGCGCAGGCGCATCCCGCATGTCATCGGTATCCGGTTTGAAGGTTAGCCCCATCAGGCCAATGGTTTTACCCTTGAGCACTTTGAGCGTATTCTGAAGTTTTTCAATCACAACCACGCGCTGATGCTCGTTGACGCTCACTGCGGCCTTGAGCAATTCGGCGGTGTAGCCATAGTCAGAGGCAGTATGGATGAGTGCCGAAACGTCTTTGGGAAAACAAGAGCCACCCCAACCAATACCTGCATTCAGGAACTTCGTCCCAATTCGGGAATCTAAACCAATCCCCTTGGCAACTTCGACTACATTGGCTCCAACGCGATCGCAGATATTGGCAACCTCGTTAATAAAGCTGATTTTGGTCGCCAAAAACGCATTAGACGCATATTTCACCATCTCCGCCGAGCTGAGGTCCGTCACCACAACCGGAACCGCCGGCAACGCCTCATTCTCTGCAAATTTGCGTTGCACAATGGGTGAATACAACGCCTGCATCAGCTCAATGGCCCGCGCAGCATTGCTGCCCAACACAATTCGGTCGGGGTTAAAGGTATCGTAAACCGCCGAACCCTCCCGCAAAAACTCAGGGTTGCTCACCACATCAAACTTGGCTTCAGTAGCACCAACTGCACCAGACGTTTGAGCAGCAGCTTTTTTCTGCTCTGCAAATCCATCTAGAATCAACATCCGAACCCAGTCCCCTGAGCCAATGGGGACCGTGGACTTATTGACAACGACCTTGTAGTCAGAAGTTAGATGGCTCCCAATCCCTCGTGCAACCGCCTCAACATAGCGGGTATCACTTTCACCATTGGGGAGTGCAGGCGTTCCCACTGCAATAAATAAAATTTCACCGTGGGCAACCCCACCCGCTAAGTCCGTTGTAAATTCAATAGTTTGATTTTGAATGGCCGACTGTATAACTTCTGGTAAACCGGGTTCATAAATGGGGGACTGCCCCTGCTGCATGAGCTTCACTTTCTCTTCGTTGTTGTCTACACAGATGACATGGTGGCCAATGTGGGCCAAGCACGCACCCGTAACCAACCCGACATATCCCGTCCCAATTACGCATACCTTCATGTTTTTAAACCCTTAAATTAATGACAGAAAAGATAGATCTATCGTCAGAAAATTAGTACAAATAATGAGGGAGTCTTTTCCCCGTATCTATATAAAGCCCATTTTGGAACTCATGTTCTAACCATAAGCCACTTTATTTTGGGTTGTGTGTGTGGATTAAGCATTTGACGGTATGACGAACCGTTGGCAGTTGCAGTTCAATCCTTCAAAGCGCAGCCACTGTGTTTAAATTTGCCCTATAGCCTTAATGATCACGATGATCACGATCACCAAAAAGAAAATAACCCATGGATTCTATGCGTCTACAATCGGAATAGACCCTTGAAGCTAAAGCTTGCTTTGCTCAATCCGAGACCGAAAATCAGCAATGGTTCGTTCTAGGCCGTCTGCAAGAGGAATAGTGGGCTGCCAATCAAGGTGCTGCTTCGCACAGGAAATATCAGGCTGACGACGACGAGGATCATCCTGAGGTAAAGGCTTAAACTGAATCTCTGCATCAGAGTAAATCATGGCTTGAATTTTTTGGGCCAGTTCTAGGACCGTATATTCCTCGGGATTACCCAAGTTTACAGGCCCAATATAGTCGCCATTCATCAGCCGCATTAGCCCCTCTACGAGGTCAGACACGTAGCAATAACTACGAGTTTGAGATCCATCTCCATAGACCGTGATGGGCTGTTTTCTGAGGGCCTGCACCACAAAGTTACTGACCACACGACCATCGTTTTCTAGCATGCGAGGGCCGTAAGTATTAAAAATTCGAGCAACCCGAATATCTACGTTATTTTGACGATGATAGTCAAAGGCGAGGGTCTCAGCGACGCGCTTGCCTTCGTCATAACAACTGCGAGGCCCGATGGGATTGACGTTGCCACGGTAGTCTTCTGTTTGGGGGTGAACATCTGGGTCTCCATACACCTCAGAGGTCGAGGAGATCAGAAAGCGAGCCTTCACACGCTTGGCTAGCCCCAGCATATTCATTGTGCCCAAGACGTTAGTCTTGATGGTCTTGACGGGATTAGACTGATAGTGCACAGGAGAAGCAGGGCAGGCCAGATGATAAATCTGATCCACTTCTAGACGAATAGGCTCTGTTACATCATGGCGAATAAGCTCAAAGTTGGGCGAATCAAACCATTTCAGCAAATTATCCTTTTGACCCGTGTAAAAATTATCCAGACAAATGACTTCATGATTCTGAGCCATTAGTCGATCAATCAGATGTGATCCAATAAACCCCGCTCCGCCTGTTACTAGAATTCTCATTTTTAGTAAGTATTTGTATAGGTTTGTGATCGATGCTCTATGGGAGGTAGCTTAGAAGCTGCCACCTTTATAAAATTCATTTTTTTGCCATCCAGGTTATGGCAATACTATAAATCAAAATCGTTATTTTGTTGATATAAATAGCCTCAAAAGGAAATATTATTTGACCATCTCTGCATTGACTTCATTGAGGGGACGACGCTTTAGCTCGACGGATTCTGTCCGAGGCAATAGGCTAAATACTTGTCGCAGGGTATCATCAAACTCATTAAAGGTTCCTTTCCCTACAATATCGATGATCTTTTTGCCGGAGGTATCAAAGATAAGGGTTTGTGGTACTTTCCCTTGATAATAAAAGCCAGGATCCTGTGGTGTATAGCTACCCCCCCCAACAGGAATTGAGTCTACATTAATAGGAATAAATTCAACAACTTTACCGTAGTAAGCCTGAAGCTGAGAGACAATATTTGAAAACTGTTTGCAGTCGCTACTGTCTTCGATATAAAACGTGAGCAGCGTTGGCCTCTCGCTCTTCAAAGACTCAGCTAGGGTAACGCGGGGTGGCACAAGAGAGCCATTGCCTGCATATAGGGCAAAAACATTTCCATCAAAATGATCATCTTGAAGGCTTGCATGAGCCATGCTAGGCGCGGCAACGCTCATAGAAAGCCAAATTAAGATAGTAGAAACAAAAATGCTGAAGCGAGCAATGACGACGCTGAGCTGAAGATGATGTACTTTGCTGAGTCTATGGGTTATTTCTAGAAAATATTTAAAAAAGCCAGTCAGCATAGGTTTAGTAAGATTACAAAAAAAACTAGATCTAGGCCGCCAAAATGAGACTTATCTTCTACTCTCCCATGAGTAAATTAATGCTGAAGGATTTATTTAATCGACAAAAATTCAAATTAAGGGTTAAAGCGTAAAAAGACAGTGTCAGCAATATTTTGCAGCTTCACTATCTTATCAAAAATAGGTCGGGGTGCCATGATCTATGTTAGGAAATGAAGTGGATCCCTGTGGAGGGATGAACGGCGATTGTCGTTATGGCATCTATTTGAGTTTCAAGCGTCTTGACCGAGTAACACATCTTCTTGGTGGGTTAAGATGACGCAATCTGAGCGGGGATAGGACTTACAGGTCAAGATAAACCCTGCATCCATCTCGTCAGGCTTGAGAAAAACGTGGTCTTGATCAACTTCCCCTTCCAAGAGCCGACTGACGCATGTTATGCATTTGCCAGCATAACAGGAGGCGGGAAGCTTGATTCCCTGGTCTTCCGCTGATTCCAAAATATATTCATCACTCCCAACTTTGATGGTGATGCTGACCGGTTGGCCGTTTCCAACCAGGGTGATGTTATAAACTGGAACGTCGGAGTAGGCCATGCCTGCACTGTCTTGCCAGAGGCCGCTATCGGCGATGGATATAGGTGTATATCTTTAGGGTTCCCGGTATCGGCACTGAAACAATCACTCCGAAAGTCCTCCGATTAAGGGCCTTTAACCGGTTCAGGGGCAGGACGAATAGAAGCTTGAAGCCGCTCAATGTCTGGCTGCAAGCGGTTGTAGGCTTCGGTATTCCCCTCTTGCTGATAGAGTTCTGCGGCTTTGCGAAGGTCGGCTAAGGCGGCTTCTGGGGTTGTGAGCAGGTTGGCGCGGTTGATGTAGGCTCCCGTTAGTTTAGGGTCAAGTTTGATAGCCTGGGTGTAGTCAGCGATCGCCGCTAATTTATCGTCTTTTCCATTGTGGGCGGCTCCCCGCGCTAGGTAAGCGACAGCATCTTTGGGGCTGAGTTTAAGGGTCTGGGTATAGTCAGAAATCGCCTCGTCATTTGCTTTTTGAGCAAAGTAAAACAACCCTCTGTTGAAGTAGGCGCTGGTAAATCCAGGTCTGAGTTGGACGGCCTGGGTAAGGTCGGAAATCGCCCCACCTGTATTTCCCGCTTTCCCTTGGGCGAGTCCGCGCCAGTAGAAGGCTTCGGCCAAGTTTGGATCGAGCTGGATCGCCTGGGTGAAATCTGCCACGGCATTGCCTTTTTGAGTAGCAATGGCGATGCCTCGTCCCAGATAAGCGGTTGCAGTGGGCTGAATGGCGATCGCCTTAGAAAAATCCTGCTGGGCGGTGACGTAGTTTTCTTGGTTGAGATAGAGCTGTCCTCGAGCTTGATAGCTTTCGCTAGATTTTGGATCCAGTTGGACGACGCGATTGAAATCTGCAAGGGATTCTGGGTATTGTTTTTGGGCCATATAGAGGGTGCCACGTCGCAGATAGGGTTCCTTGAAGGCGGCATCTAGGGAGATGGCTTTGGTGTAGTCGGCGATCGCACTTTGAACGTTACCCAACCCCACTTGAGCATTGCCACGATTGGCAAAGGGAACGGCATACAGCGGATCTTTGGTGGTGGCTTGGCTATAGAGAGCGAAGGCTCCTTTATAGTCTTGCTTGAGATATTTAGCATTGGCCTGATCCATCAGGGCATTGGCCTCACGGCGCGCCACCCAGTTGATGTTAGGGGTTGGTTTGACAGTACTGGCAGCGGCTGGCTTGGGAGAAGATGGCGTCGAGACTTTATTGGCTGGTGGTTTGGCTTGGGTCGCCTTCGGTGGGGCGGGCGCAGTCTCTGGCTTTTTAGGCTGGGGCTGGGCTGTATTGATGGCTGGGGTTGCCTTGCCCTTACTTGGCTCCGGTTTAGCAGCAGGTTCCGTTGGCGTAGGATCCGTTTTTACGGCTTTAGGTGCGGTGGTGTCTGCGTTTTCTTTTTTGGGCGTAGGCTGGGCCGTTTTAGCAGGACTAGCATCCTTCATCTTGGGCAAGACCGGATCCCTTACCACGGACGGGGTTGGCTTCTGGGCTGGCGTTGAAGGGGTTTCAGGTTTTGCAGTGGGTGTTGTAGGTGCTTTGGTCACAGTTGGCTCAGGCGTTGCATTCCCTGGCGGTACTTCTGCCGGTTTTTGGGGAAGCGTTGGGATTGGAGGCTTACTTGGCGCTGCCGATGGGCTTGGCGTGTCGGAGAGTGTGGGGGCGGGGACGTCTTTAAGTTGAGAAGCAGGAAGAGGCCCAAGCTGCGCCAAGCTCGGGAATGCCACACCGCCACCTAAGGCCAACGCCAATAAGGTGCAATACAGAGGACGGGTGGAGCGTCTCAGGATGTGCTGATTTACATGCATGGCATTTGTACAGAATTTTTAGTGGATGAATGAGTATGGATTATCCATACTCGCCCTCGTTTTCTCTAACACCATAGTTAGGGTAGTGCCACGGACTGTCAAGGATTTAGTTCTGTCTTTTTAGGATTAAGGATTTGGGATGGGTGCAAAGGCCCACTGGTGGAGATGTGCTTTACGCCACTGGGCATCTAGGGTGCGATCGCAGGTCACTTCCAGCACTCTAATGCCCTGCTCTGGCAACGGATTGAGCTGAGCTTCTAAGGCATCCCAATCTAAAATCACCCTATGTTCGACTTGATAGGCTGCACAGAGTTTTGCAAAATCGACCTGTTGGGGGGTTGCAAAAAAGGCTTCAAAGGGGGGGTCAAAGTTGGCGATAGGCAACATTCCAAAAATGCCGCCGCCGGAATTATTGATGAGCACAATGGTGAGGCTGCCTTGCCATTGGGGCTGAATTAAAAAGCCGTTGGTGTCGTGAAGCAGGGATAAATCCCCTGTGAGCAAAACGCTGCTTTGGTTACGGTGGGCCATGCCTAAGGCGCTGGAGAGCGTGCCGTCAATGCCGTTGGCTCCACGATTAAAGTAGGGCTGAATTTTGCGGTTGCCCAGTTGCCAAAAGAGTTCTACGTCGCGCACGGGCATGCTATTGGCGATGAACAGGGGCGTCCCAGGGGGGAGGGTTTGGGAGACGAGCCAGGCGACTTTGCTTTCACGGAGAGGCTTGGTGGATTGTAGGGTTTGGTGAATGACTTTTTGGAGGTGGTTTTGGAGGGTGAGCCAGGATTGGAGGTAGGAGGATGGTGGAGAAGCAGCTCGATCTTTGTCTAAGCTTTTTGAGATCGCCTCAATGGACGTTCTGAGGTGAATGCTGTGGCTATGGAGAGAGTCTACGTTTTGGTCAGAGGGTTCAACGATCCACTGGGGGATGGGGAGGTTTTGTAGCCATTGGCGCAGAATTTTGCTGGTGGGGAGTTCCCCAATACGGATGACTTGCTCTGGCTGGAGTTGGGCTGCGTGTTCAGGGTTACGCAGGGCAATATCGTAGACAGAAATAAGGTAAGGGTTGAGTTCAGCATAGTTGCGGAGGGGGGAGAGTCCTTCAGCTAGGACAGACCACCCTAGGATTTGGGATAGATGGGTGATCGCCTTACAGTACACTCCCCCATCACGAGGAATCGCTGGCCCTGCAATGATGAGACCGCGATCGCATTCTTTCCACGTTTGTAGCGGCAGAGTGAGGTTGGGTTCCCAGGTGGCAATTTCCCACGGCTGCACCATCTGGAAAAACTGCGCTTCATTAAAGTGTTGAGCAATCGTCTCTAAAGCTGGATCTGGGATGGGGACGAGGGGATCTCGGAATGGGATGTTGAGATGGACAGGGCCTGGGGTGAAATGGTGCGATCGCCCCCAAGCTTGGACAACGGTCTGACGCAGATAGGCCAATCGGTCTGGGGCTGTATCTGGGAGGGCGAGTTCTGTATACCAGTTGGCGTAGGTACCGTAGAGGTTGACCTGATTAATGGCTTGACCCGCGTGGCAATGGCGCAGTTCTGGCGGGCGATCAGCGGTCAAGATCAGGAGTGGCACATGGCTTTCGGACGCCTCAATGACGGCTGGGTAGAAGTTAGCGCCTGCGGTACCGGAGGTACAAATGAGGGCGACGGGTATGCCGGAACGACGGGCAAGGCCAAGGGCAAAAAAGGCGGCGGAGCGCTCATCTAAAATGGGGATAGCTTCGATGGTTGGGTGTTGGGCAAAGGCGATGGCGAGGGGTGCTGAGCGGGAGCCAGGACAAATAATGGCGATCTGCAAACCTAATCGATTTAGGGTTTCGGCTAAAACGGAGGCCCACAGTGTGTTGGCGTTGCGAAAGTCCAGACAGTACGCTCCTGTTCAATAACGCTTCAAAATTTATATTATCCGCCGCCCACAATCGTGACAATCTCTAGGCGATCGCCCTCCACCACCGCCTGTTCATCCCAAAACTGACGGTGCAAAATCTCGCCGTTGTATTCAATCGCAATCAGTTGAGGGTTAAGATTGAGCTGCGTCAGCAAGGCGGGCAGTCGTTGCCCAATCGGACAAAACTGAACAGTCCCATTAACCTGAATTTCAATGGGTTGGGGAGGGATTGCCATACCTAAATCAATGCTCCGTTGCGTTCAATTGCACAAGGATCCGCTGGGCCGCTTGATCCGGATCTTCTGCCTTCATGATGGCACGGACGATCGCCACCCGAGCCGCCCCTGCTGCAACCACCTCAGACAAATTCTGCCCATCAATCCCACCAATCGCAAACCAGGGCAGCGTGGCATGCACCGCCGCATAGCGCACATATTCCAGCCCCGCTACAGCTTTATCAGTCTTGGTGGGTGTGGCAAAAACGGGTCCCACGCCAATGTAGTCCACGCCTTCTTGCAACGCCCGCGTCAGCTCCTCTGGGTTTGTTGTGGAGCGCCCAATAATCCGATGAGCGCCCAACAACTGCCGCGCCGCTATTACGGGCAAATCCTGTTGCCCTAGGTGAACACCATCCGCATCCACCGCCAAGGCCAGATCCACCCGATCATTCACGATGAAGAGTGCGTTGTATTGGTGACAGAGCGATCGCAGCCCCTTTGCCCGCTCATACCGCACGGGATCATCGGCGTCTTTGTCGCGATACTGCACCAGCCTCACTCCGCCCTTTAAGGCCGCCTCCACCGTTTCATTCAAGTTGTCAACCGTTGTTGTCACCAGATATAAATTGGCTTGCTTCAGGCGCTGAAGCCGATTTTGACTCAAGAGCTTGCTTTCTAGGGTATAGACCTGATACCGCATTTGTTTACAGGCCGCACCCATTGCAGGGTTATAGATCTTTCCATACTCTTCTAACGCCCGCAACGCCTCTTGAACCCGACAAAGATTGGCTTGTAACACCGCTGGCACATCGGAGCGCGATGCCTCATGGGCGTGGGTTAAATCTGTTCCCACATCTCCAGGGGTATCTCTTGCCAGTCGAAATGCGTTGTGATGCCAATGGCCTAATTCCTGACGTAACTGTTTGCAGAGTGCCACCAATTCAAGGTCATCTAGGCCAAACCGACACCATTCTTCTACCACCCGTAGACCCTCCCGCGCCCGATCTAGGTTGGCATCTAAAATCCGATAGAGCGGAACATTTGGTGTCGTCATATCTTCAACAAAAATCTATCCACAGACCGTTTTCTATCCTAGCAGCGGGATTGGGTGACATCTTACTGGGACTTGATGGGCATCCTAAGTGAAGGTATGAAGACCGATCCCTGAAGTATCAATACTGATAGGCACGCAGGAACATGATCCGCTTTTTACCAAAAGCTTTGTTAATTTAATCGTTACATGATGTAAAATCGCCCCATTTACAGTATTATCTTCGGTGCCTTTGGTAAATTTTTCGCCAAAACTCTAGACCTCCCTCCGCGTCGGGTTGTGGATTCAGTTCTGAATTGCCCTGCACCGCCCGCAGCAGAGATATTTCATCCTCACCCGTCATCCTCAGGAGTGCGATCGCCCATGAAGCCCTCATCTATTGTCTACACCACGGCCTTACTCTGGAGCATTGGCTTTGGAGCATCCCAAGCCATCCTGCCTGCCAATGCCGCCGCTACCTTCGATCAAAAAGAATTAGAACCTAGTCGCGTCATTGCAGTGGCGGTGCCGCTGGCTCAGGGCGATCGCTACAATCTGTTGATTTTGGAACAGCTTTCCGACGCAAAACAATGCTGGCAACAAAATCCTGGCAACCCTAGCCTCGTTGATCCCCTCCTGCTCCAATTTGACTTCACCGGTATTTGTGGACGCAGTACAGACAGCAACGGCTATTCCGTCCGCATTGCTGGGCAAGATCGCGCCCTCGACTATCGTCTCTCCATTGCCAAAGAAAGAGACCACTTGGTGCTGTGGGCCGTTCCCTCACGCAACAGCCAAAGCCCAGCCCTCGCCATTGGTCGTACTGACACCCTCACCTCAGGATTCCTCAAGCTTCAGCTCAACTCAGACTGGCGATTTACAAAGCGAACCTATGGCGGCAAAACCCTCGGCCATATTTATTTGACCCGAGATACGGAAGGACGTACGGGTAATATTGCCACGGCTACGCCTCCCAGCTCCTATCCCAGAAGCAGCCAGACACCGCTGTTTCGACCTGGTATCGGGCGTTCGCCACAGACCGTTGCTGGCAGCAGAAACCGCCTCAATCCCATCACATCAGCCATCCAAATTCCAGTCCCAGCACCCAGTACCTTTGGACGCCCGCGCCGACCCACACTCGCAGCGTCTCCCAGCGGGTTTCCCATCGCGCCTCCCCCCAGCAACAATAGTTTACCTACTGTTGCCGCTGGAATCTTACCCGTGCCACAGTCCACTATTCCCATGGGAAATGCGGGCAATGAACCCGATATCATCACCGCCGCCAACACCCCCAACCTGAACAGTGGTATGGCACCGGGTTCGGCTGGCTCGGGGCTTGGAGCCAATCCACCGTTCAAAATCGCCATGGCGAGCTATCGCTATCGCGTTTATGTCAAAACGGTCAATGATAACCAACGTCAGGCGGTCAAAACACTGGTTCCCGACTCATTTCGGTCTTTTTATCAAGGGCAACCGATGATGCAGGTAGGGGCATTCCAAGATCGCGTCAAGGCGGATGAGGTGATTGATTTACTCAATCGCAACGGCATTAATAGCATTCTGGCGGCAGAGTAGTTTCTGCAATGCGATGAGGACGTCACCACCGGATGGGGGGAACTTGCATGTAGCTCGAAATTTGATGTTAGCGATACAATGCGTACTGACCTGGGTCGGTAAATTAAAACCTTGGTTCAGTTAGTGCGCTAAAGAGCCTCTTAGGACTTAGATTTAAACCTAGAGGCGATCGATTGATTTTTTAATAGACTCCATTTTTAGACCCATTTTTCAAAACCCCATTTCATAGAGAGTTGATCAGGATGCATGGACGAACTACGGGTTGTACTTGAGTTGGCGACGGAAGACGAACTCCAAGACCTAACCGAAATCCTGTTTCGGCGTAAATTTAACCCTTTAGACTATTTGCAAGGTCTTGACCCCATTCAAGTACCGAAACTTAATCGAGATCAGTGGTTAGATACCATTGAAGATCGGTTTCGGTTTTTGGCGGCAGATGGATTTACCGTATTACGTGGCGATTCTAAGGCTGTGACCTATCGGCAGGTGTTGGTGAGGGTTTGCCGTCACTTGAAGCTGAAATTTTCGCCAATGCTGTCTACCACAGACCTAGAAGCTGAAATTTTTCTGCATCTGATGGAGCGCACCTGGAAAAATATCCCTGCAGGCGAACGACAGAACTTGGTTCAGCGGATTGGGGAAGCGCTCCAGCAATCTACGTCTGAGCCGCTACCTCTTACCTGCAACGCGGAACCCCTGCGCCTGATGGTGGAAGGCGGAAGTGCACTTGCTATAACGTCTGTGATGCGTCCCTTGGTTTTACGCCAGGTTGCCCGACAATTTGCCCTTTATTTTTCGACCACACAGTCTGCTGCTGGTTTATCCAGTGTGTTGGTGGCTCAGGCGGCACGCCAAGGGGTGACATCGACTGCCCTACGTTACGCCACCACACGCAGCGTCTTTGCGGCGCTCAGTAGTGCGCTATGGGTTGGATTTGCAGTGGATTTGGGCTGGCGGGCGATCGCCACAAATTACGGTCGCATTATCCCCATCATTTTCACCCTGGCGCAAATTCGCCTAACGCGGTCAGAATGGGCCTATGCCGTTTAATCACACCTTAAATAATGTCCCCTGCCTTGACCGAACTCTGGTCTGATCCCCATCGCTGGTTTTCCCCTTCTCATTTCTTGATGCTCGGTCTCATTGGCGGGTTTGCCCTAGCCCATAGTGGGCTGGCTGCTCTTCGCCTTGAGGCTGAAAAGCGCGTAGGGCCTCGTCCCTATCGTGTATTGTTTGCTCTGGTGAGTATTAGCCTTGCCGTGGTTCTCATCACCTATTTTCTGAACCATCGCTACGATGGCGTCCAACTTTGGCAAGTGCAGGGACAGCCTTGGGTGATGCCCTTTGTGTGGGTTTTATCCGCCATTTCTTTTATTTTTTTGTATCCATCTACCTTTAACCTGCTGGAAATTGCCGCCATTCAGCAGCCAAAGGTTCATCTCTATGATGCCGGCATTATTCGCATTACCCGCCATCCCCAAATGGTAGGCCAAGTGATCTGGTGTTTAGGCCATACCCTTTGGGTGGGAACCACCTTTATGGTGGCAACTTCCTTAGGATTAATTGGCTACCATCTCTTTGCCGTTTGGCATGGCGATCAACGATTGTTGAAACGCTATGGTGAGTCCTTTGAAAGTGTTAAAGCCCAGACCTCCGTGATCCCCTTTCTGGCGATCGCCCAGGGTCGTCAAACCTTTAACCTTCAAGAGTTTGTCCGTCCTGCCTACCTCGGAATTGCCGCCTTTGTCGCCTTATTTTGGTGGGCACATCCTTGGATGATTCGTGCAGCAGCGGGCATTCACTGGTAGCATGATCCCTATAGACTGAGTGACCTCCCCTTGGATTTAAAAGGGTCCTATGATTGCATCCATCGGTGAAAAAGTTTTTAAAGAAGAAGTTTTAAGCTCCCCTGTTCCTGTTTTAGTCAACTTTTGGGCACCCTGGTGTGGACCCTGCAAAATGATCGAACCCCTGGTGATGCAGCTTAAAGAAACAGCCGCAAAACCAGTCAAAGTCTTTCGCGTTAACGCAGATGAAAACTTCTGGTTGGCCAAAAATTTTAAATTAACCAATATTCCGACGGTTCTGCTGTTTTATCAAGGACACGTGGTTCATCGTCTAGAGCATGTCAAGGGGCGTGAAGATGTCCTGAGCACCCTGCGGTCTGCCCTAGAATCGATTCGTCAAGACGACACGTCAGGCCCAACGAATCCTCACCGTCCAGCACTATCCAGCTCCCATTGATTGAAAACCGATCAATCTGGGCCATCCTAAAAATGACAGTTTCATTTTGAGAGAGTATGTCACAATGGGACTGTTTTCTGCCTGGAAACCTACGATTAACGTTTCAGCAGCATAAGTGATGGAACCCTTATACGAATTTGCCTGGCTCATCCCAGTTTTCCCGCTTTTGGGCGCGATGCTGGTGGGCTTGGGTCTCATTTCTTTCAACCGCGCCACCAATGCACTGCGGCAGATCAATGCAGTGCTCATTATCTCGTTTCTCGGCGCGGCTATGACGATGTCCTATGCCTTGCTGTGGAGTCAAATCCACGGTCATGAAGTTTTTCTCAGTACCTTTGAGTGGGCAGCAGCAGGGACGTTTCGTCTCTCTATGGGCTACACCATCGATCACCTCGCCGCCATGATGTTGGTAGTGGTGACGACTGTCGCCTTTTTGGTGATGGTCTATACCGATGGCTATATGGCCCATGATGCTGGCTATGTCCGGTTTTATGCGTATTTGAGCTTGTTTAGCTCTTCTATGTTGGGCTTGGTTATTAGTCCAAACCTCATCCAGATTTATATTTTCTGGGAACTGGTAGGGATGTGTTCCTATCTGTTAGTTGGGTTCTGGTACGACCGTAAGGCAGCAGCAGACGCGGCTCAGAAAGCGTTTGTAGTCAACCGCGTAGGTGACTTTGGCCTACTGCTGGGGATCCTAGGGCTGTTCTGGACAACGGGAAGCTTTGACTTTCAGCCCATTGGCGATCGCCTTCAAGAACTGGTCGCCAGCGGTCAGCTCACCATTGTGGTGGCGAGTATTTTTGCTATTCTGGTCTTCCTAGGGCCAGTCGCAAAATCTGCCCAATTTCCCCTCCATGTTTGGCTCCCTGACGCAATGGAAGGGCCAACCCCCATCTCGGCGCTCATTCACGCTGCAACGATGGTTGCGGCTGGGGTGTTCTTGATTGCGCGGATGTATCCCGTGTTTGAGGGCTTGCCAGGGGTGATGACGGTGATTGCCTGGACGGGTGCCGTAACTGCATTTATGGGTGCCACCATCGCCATTACCCAAAACGATATTAAGAAGGGCTTAGCCTACTCCACCATTTCCCAATTGGGCTACATGGTGATGGCAATGGGCATTGGAGCCTATTCTGCCGGACTGTTTCACCTGATGACCCACGCCTTCTTTAAGGCCATGCTGTTCTTGGGATCGGGATCCGTCATTCACGGTATGGAAAGCGCTGTGGGACATAACCCCGTCCTCGCCCAAGACATGCGCATGATGGGGGGCTTGCGGAAATATATGCCTCTGACGGCCTCGACCTTTTTAGTGGGCTGTCTTGCAATTTCGGGGATTCCACCCTTTGCAGGGTTCTGGTCTAAGGACGAAATATTAGGACAAGCCTTTGAAGCAAATCCTGCCCTTTGGCTCTTGGGCTGGCTGACGGCTGGGATCACTGCTTTTTACATGTTCCGCATGTACTTCACCACCTTTGAAGGTGCGTTTAGAGGCGGAGATACCAAAATTCAGGAAGCCCTTTTAGAAGGTCGTACCCCTCCCCCTGCGTTGGCCTTTGGCCCTGGTGCAATGGATCCTAAAGAATTGGATCACGGGCATGATGATGGACACGGGCACGGACATGGGTTGCCCCATGAGTCTCCTCTGACCATGACGCTGCCGTTGTTGGTGTTAGCGGTGCCTTCTATCCTGATTGGATTGCTCGGTACGCCCTTTAACAACTACTTTGAAGCCTTTGTCTATTCGCCTTCAGAAACCGCGACTGAGGCGCTCAAGGCTGCAACCGAGGCCAATTTGCCAGAGTTCTATGTCATGGCGGGCAATTCTGTCGGGATCTCTTTGATTGGGA